>JAZFWG010000224.1:0-7483 GCA_036448135.1 Alphaproteobacteria bacterium | reverse complement strand
TTTCATCTTGTGGGGCACGGGACGGGACCCTTACGAGGCGCCGCGAACCCAACAGCCGCCAATCGTAATCAACCCCAGCTATGAGCGGGAAATCTTCGCCGAGCGGGTGAAATCCTTGAAGGTCGGCGGCGTGATTTTACGGGTGACGAAAGGCCTTTCGGAAAACGAGGTCAGGATTACCGTCGCCAAGGATTGGCACATTTTGGAGTACGAGGTGCGCCTGAAGCTGGCCCAGGAGCTGTGGAAGATATGGGCGAAGACCGTGCCGCCGCACTTCCGCAACCAAGCCCGCATCACCCTCGCCGATGAACACGATACCAAAGTCGGCGGCTCCCGTCTGCTCGGCCCATCACGCATCTGGGTGCGGGACAAGTGACTGCACGCGACTACGACCGGGCGGCGTCCAGCGCTTCCTGGGCAGCGAGCCATGCGGCCTCCGCCCGGGCGAGACGCTTGGCGATCTCGCCTTGCTGTTTGAGAAGTTCCCGCAAGGCGTCCGGTGGGCCGTCGTAGAGCGCGGGATCGGTCAAGCGTTTCTCCATCTCCGCCGCATCGGCGCTGACCGCTTCGAGACCGGCTTCGGCATCGCGGATTTGGCGTGTGAGTTGGGTCAGCCCGGCGCGCGCCGCGGCCGCCCGGCGGCGGACGTCGCGGCGGGATTGCCTTTGTTCGCCGTTGGTGCGCGCCGCGGCTTTGGGTTTTGCCTCCGCCGTCAGCGACCACGCCATATAGGCGTCCACATCGCCATCGAAGGGCCGGCAGGTGCCGTCCGCCACCAGGTAGAGCTGCTCGGCACACAGCGCGATCAGATGGGCATCGTGGGTGATCAGCACCACCGCCCCCGGAAAGGCGTTGAGCGCCGCCGCGAAGGCGTCGCGCGCCTCGATGTCGAGATGGTTGGTGGGCTCGTCCAGGATCAGCATGTGGGGCGCCGCCCGGCTCATCAGCGCCAGCAGGAGACGCGCTTTCTCGCCGCCGGAAAGCCGGCCGGCGGGTACGTTGGCCGCATCGCCCGAGAACCCGAAGCGGCCCAGATGGGCGCGCAGCCTCGGCTCCGGCGTGTCGGCTTCCAGCCGTACCAGATGCTGATAACCGCTGGCGGCTAGATCCAACTCCTCGGTCTGGTGCTGGGCGAAATAGCCGATGCGTAGCTTGCCCGGCCTCAGCACCGTGCCGGCCGAGGCGTCGAGGCGGCCGGCCAGAAGCCGCGCCAGGGTCGACTTGCCGTTGCCGTTGCGCCCCACCAGCGCCATGCGGTGGTCCATGTCGATGCGGAGATCAAGCCCGCTGAGAACCGGTGCGGCATCGCCGTAGCCCACCGCGGCACGGTCCAGCGTGAGTACCGGCGGCGGCAGCATCCCCGGGTCGGGGAAATCGAAGTTCACCGCTGCCTCATCGATGACCGGCTCGCCGGGCTCGAGACGCTCCAGCATCTTGATCCGGCTTTGCGCTTGGCGCGCCTTTGTCGCCTTGGCGCGGAAGCGTTCGATGAAGGCGGTCATGTGGCGGCGCTGGACCGCCAGCCGGGCGTCGCTGCGGCGCTGGCTTTCGCGGCGCTCGCGAAGGGTACGTTCGAAAATGGAATAGCCGCCGCGGTACGAGTCCAGCCGTCGGTTGGCCAGGTGCACGGTGCGCTGGGTCACCCGGTCGAGCAGCCGGCGGTCATGGCTGACCAGAAGCAGGGTGCCGGAATGGGACGCCAGGTAGGATTCCAGCCACAGGGTGCTTTCTAGATCCAGATGGTTGCTGGGCTCGTCCAGCAGCATCAAATCCGAATCGGCGAACAGCACCCGGGCCAGCGCGATGCGCATGCGAAGCCCGCCCGACAGCGCCGCGCAGGACCCCGACTGGGCCGCCTCGGGGAAGCCCAGCCCGGCCAGGATGGTGGCGGCGCGGGCCGGCGCGGCATGTGCGCCGATGTGGGCGAGACGGGCGTGGATCTCGCCCATGTGGTGGGGGTCGGTCTCCGAGCGGGCCTCCGCCAGCAACCGGGTGCGGACCTGGTCGGCGGCGAGCACCGCCTCCAATAGGCTTTCAGGCCCATCCGGCGCGTGCTGGGACATGACCGCGATGCGGTCCCTGGCCGGCACATTGATATGGCCCGCGTCCGGCTGCAGCTCTCCCGCGATGAGGCGCAGAAGGGTGGTCTTGCCGGCGCCGTTGCGCCCCACCAGCCCCACCTTGGCGCCGGCCGGCACGGACAGCCGGGCGCCCTCCATCAGGGTCCGCCCGCCGATCCGGCAAGTCAGGTCGTCGATCAGCAACATGGCAGGGTTATTGGGAAAACCACAAGTCATTCAAAAAATTGGGGGGCGATGAGGGACTCGAACCCTCGACCCGCTGATTAAGAGTCAGCTGCTCTACCAACTGAGCTAATCGCCCACGCCGGGGTGCCGTATAACAAAGCGGCCGTGCTTTGTCGATAGCAAGATAAGCGCATTTGGGGTGGGCGCTTAGGGTGGGTATTCACCTAGGGTCCGGACCCTAGAGCGATTGAGCGTCGCCATAGCGTTCGATGACGATGTCGCGGTGGATGTAAACCCCGATCAACAGCCCGAAACTGAACAACAGCGTCAGCATCGACGTGCCGCCATAGGAAATCAGCGGCAAAGGCACACCGACCACCGGGACCAGGCCCATGACCATGGCCATGTTGATGAAGACGTAGAAGAAGAAGGTCGCCGTCACCCCGATGGCGATGAGGCGGCCGAACTGGTTGCGGCTGCGCAGCGCGATGGCGAAGCCATAGATCAGAACCAGAACATAGAGGCCGAGCAGGAACAGTCCGCCCATGATGCCGAACTCCTCGGCCAGCATGGTGAAGATGAAATCGGTCTGCTTCTCGGGCAGGAAGTTGAGATGGCCCTGGCTGCCGAGCATGAAGCCCTTGCCGAAGATGCCGCCCGAACCCAGCGCGATCTTCGATTGCATGATGTGGTAGCCCGACCCCAGGGGATCGCCCTCGGGGTTGAAGAAGGTCAGGATGCGCTGCTGCTGATAAACGCGCAGGAACGGCCAGCCGATCGGGATCATCGCCAGCCCGGCGCCGAACACCACCCCGAACTTCCACAGCCTGACACCGGCCATGAAGAAGACCACCCCCGACACCAACACCAGCATGCCGGCGGTGCCGAGATCGGGCTGGCGCAACACCAAAAGCATGGGCAAGGCGATAAGGGCGAGCGGCCATAACAGATAATGGGGCCGGGCGATTTCCTCGGCGCTGATCTTATGGAAATACCGCGCCAGCGCCAGGATCATTGCCACCTTCATGATTTCCGAAGGCTGCAGGGTGATGAAACCGAGGCTGAGCCAACGCTGGGCCCCCATGCCGGCGGCGCCGGCCACCTCCACCGCCACCAGCAGCGCCAGCGCGGCAAGGTAAATCGCATAGGCCGAGCGCAACCACAGGCGGATATCGATCAAGGCGACGGCGAACATGATGACCAGGCCGACGGCGAAACGCGCCATCTGGCGCGAGGCCCAAGGATCGAACGAGCCGTTGGCGGCGGAGTAAAGCATGGCGAAACCGATAATGGCGATGACACAGACGATCGCCACCAGGCCCCAATTTATCTGCCAGAACTTGTCCCTGACGGACATGTCGGTGTGGCTGAAACGATCGAAACTCATTGCGCGCCCTCGCCTTGCCCGCCACGCCCGCCTTTGGTCCGGGCCCGTTTCCGGGCGCTTGCCGCGGCCACCTTGGTGCCGCCGATGGTGGCGACCGAGCCTAGCGGCACCCGGCGCTGAACCTCGCGGAGAATGTCGCGGGCGACCGGCGCCGCCGCTTTTGATCCGCCACCACCATGCTCGACGACCACGGCAACGGCGAAGCGCGGCGCGTCGACCGGAGCAAAACCGACGAACAACGCATGGTCGCGTTCGCGCCACGGGCGCTGATCGTTCTTGCGCAGGCCGCGCTGGCGTTCACTCATGGTGATGCGGCGCACCTGTGAGGTCCCGGTCTTGCCGGCCATGGCCAGCTCGCGCTTTTTGATACGCGACCGGTAAGCGGTGCCGCGGCGGCTGTTGGTCACCGCGTTCATGGCCGAAAGGATGAATTTGAGGGAGGCCTTGGAGACCCCGATGTCTGGGAACTCCGGGGTCCCGGCCACCTCCGCGGCAATGTTTTCACCTTCGCCAACGGCCCCGGTGCCGGTGGCCGCCTCGGCCTTGGCTTGATCTTTGCCTTTGGCCGCATCCTTGGATTTGCCGCCGCCGGCGCCGCGTTCCGGCTTGACCAGGAACGGCGTGACTGCCTTGCCGCCATTGGCGAGCCGCGCCGTCATCACCGCCAACTGCAACGGTGTCGACAGCACGAAACCCTGCCCAATGCCGGCCACCAGGGTCTCGCCGAGTTGCCAGGGAACACCCGTGACCGCCCGTTTCCAGCCCCGTGTCGGCATCAGACCGGAACGCTCACCGGGAATATCGATGCCGAGCTTGCTGCCAAGGCCGAAACGCCTGGCCATGGCCGAGATGCGGTCGACCCCGGTGCGCCGGGCGACGTCGTAGAAATAGACATCACAAGACTGCTGGATGGCCTTGAACATATCCATATGACCATGGCCGTGTTTCTTCCAGCAGTGGAAGCGGGATCTGCCGAGCTTGACAAATCCGGGGCAGAACACCTTGTGATCGGTGCCAAGGATTCCGGCTTCCAGCGCCGCCAGCGCCACCATCATCTTGAAGGTCGAACCCGGCGAATATTGCCCGGCGATTGGCTTGTTGGTCAGCGGCGCGCGCGGGTGGTTGACAAGTTCGCGCCAATCCTCGGTGCCGATGCCGTTGGTGAAAAGGTTGGGATCGAAGCTCGGGGTCGACGCCAGGGCCAACACCGCGCCGGACTGGACGTCGACCACCACGGCCGCGGCACTTTCCTCGCCGAGACGCTCATGGGTGAACTTCTGCAGCCCCATATCTATGGTAAGTGTGAGATCGCTGCCGGGCTCCCCCGGGTTGTGCTTGAGCTCGCGAATGACGCGGCCCAGGGCATTGACCTCGACCTGGCTCGATCCGGCCTTGCCGCGAAGCTTGAGGTCCTGGATTTTCTCGACCCCGTTCTTGCCGATGCGAAAATCGGGCAATTCCAGCAGCGGCTCGCCGGTGAGTTCCCGTTCCGACACGGCGGCGACATATCCCATGATATGGGCGGCGGCCTCGCCGAACGGGTAGTTGCGGCGCCGCCCGACATCGATCATGACCCCAGGCAGGTTCGGGGCGTTGACTTCAACGCGGGCGACTTCACGCCAGTTCAGGTTCTCGCGCACGGTGATCGGGACGAAACGGCGCTTGCGCTTGACCTCGCGCAACACCTTGCGGCGATCATAATCATTGGTGGGGATGATGGTGCCGAGTTTGTCCAAGGTTTTGATGAGATTGGGGGTTTGCTCCGAGACGATGACGACGCGGTAGTTCTTCTCGTTGTCGGCCATGAGAACACCGGTGCGGTCGAGGATGCGCCCGCGGGGCGGCACCAGAAGGCGCAGATTGATGCGATTGTCCTCGGCCAGCATCCGGTAGCGCCGGGATTCGACGACCTGGAGGTAATACATCCGCCCCACCAATGCCGACAGCAGGACGAGCTTGGCCCCGCCCAGCACCAGGGCGCGGCGGGTGAACGTCTTGTGTCGGCTATGGTCCCGGTACATTGGCCACTAAGATCTCGGCGGGGCGCGGCACAACCTGCTGGAGACGGCGCAATACCCAGCTTACCGGAGGATATAAAGCCACCGTCACCAGGAACTGGAACACCGCGGCGGGTGAGGAGATCAAGGCCCCCAACAACAACGAGTGAAGGGCCCAATTCACCAGAACGGCAACGAAGGAGATCAACAGGAATCCCCACCACACGATCAGGAATGACTTGGCAAAGAAGAAACGCCGCTGCGAATAGGCGACGCCATAGACCAGCAACAACACCACCGGATAGACCCCAAGGGGGGCGCCGCTGAGAAGATCCTGGATCAATCCGATGACGAAGACGGCGGCGGGAGGCAACAGGCCGGGGCGATGAATGACCCAGTAATAGACCGAGATCATGCTCAACATCGGGACGATCAGGGCATAGCTCGGAATCGGCATGGGCACCATGGTAAGCAGCACCAGCACCACGGTCATGGAGAAAGGCACCAGGCTACGCGCATAGCGGTCGAGACGCTGCAACATGGTCTCGTTCATGGCGCCGCCCTTTCCGCCCCGCCAGCGTCCGACGGTTCATCCTTGCCGCTGAAGTCGATCAACCGCACATATTCCAGCCGGTTCCATTTGACGAAGGTACGTAACCGCGCGGTGCGGCCACGCACCGAGACGATGACGCCGATCGGCAGTCCCGGCGGCAGCGCATTGCCGAAACCCGAAGTGACGACACGCGCGCCCACCGGCACCTTGCCCTCATCGGGCAGGAACACCAGCTGCGGCTGATTGGAATTATCGCCGGCAAGGATGGCGTGGAGCCGGGTCGATTCTATCACCACCGGAATTCGTGAATTCAGATCGGTCACCAGCAAAAGCCGCGCCGAACGGCGGCCGGATTCCGTCACCCGTCCCACCAGACCGTCGCCATTCACTGCCGGCTGTCCCTTGGCCACGCCATCGCCGGTGCCGACATTCAACAGAACGCTGCGCACGAACGGGCCACCGCCGTCGGCAATGACCCGCGCCGAGATGAAGCCGTGGCGCGGGGTGGGGTTCAGGTTGAGCAATTCGTGTAGGGAGTTGTTTTCGGCTTCGAGCTGGCGCGCCACCGAATGCCAGGCGCTGAGCCGTTCGACCTCTTGGCGCAGCCGTTCGTTTTCCGACCGCAACGCCGCCAACTCGCGAAGCTGGCCGAGAACCCCATCGATGAAGTCCACGGGCTGCGACAAGACACCGAGAACCGGGGCAATGACATCGGCGGCCACCGTGCGCAACCGCTGTTCCATCAAGGTGTCGGCCTTGCCCAGAAGCATTAAACCGAAGGCGGCGAGAACCAGGGACAGAAACGTAAAGCGCTGGACCAGCCCCTTCAAAGGGACGGCCAGTCGCCTGATCAATCCTTCTTTATCGTAATTCAACTTACCCTAAGGCCCCGTGCGGTTTTCATCTCCCCGATGACGGCAACTTTGGGGCGCGGCATACCTCGGCGTTCAACCGCCTCAGTAGGCCGCGGCCAAGACGTTTTTCAAAGTCTTCATTTCCTCGAGCGCCCGCCCGGTCCCCAGCACGACGCATGACAGCGGTTCGTCGGCGATGGATACCGGGAGTCCGGTGGAATGGCGCAACACGAAATCGAGATTGCTCAACAGCGCGCCGCCACCAGTCAGCACGATGCCCTTATCGACGATGTCGGCGGCGAGTTCGGGCGCGGTATGTTCGAGCGCCACCTTGACCGCCTCGATGATGGCGCTCACCGGCTCGGCCAGGCTTTCGGCGATCTGGCGCTCGCTGATGATGAGTTCCTTGGGCACGCCGTTCATGAGATCCCGGCCCTTGATCTCCA
>JAZFWG010000223.1:0-3278 GCA_036448135.1 Alphaproteobacteria bacterium | reverse complement strand
GCCGTGTACCAACAGGGATTCGTTGACACGGCCCTTGAGCACATGGGAGGCGCGGAACACCAGACCCTTGCGCGGCAGGATCGGGACCTCCACGCCGGGCTTGGGGTTCCGGCCGATGCGCTGGCCTTTATGGCGCACCGAAAAACTGCCGAAGGAGGAAATCTTCACCACTTCGCCGCCAAGCAAGGCGCCGCTGATTTCATCCAATACGGATTCCACAAGCTCTGTCGACTCGTTTCTCGACAGGCCGACTTCCTGATACACCGCCTCGCTGAGTTGAGACCTGGTGACGGTTTTTCCGCTCATTCTGATTCCCCCCGTGGAATAGAATTCAAAACTACCGTCAGGGGATAAATCCGTCAATATCAAAGGGATGCGTTAATGAACTAAATTTTCCAAAACCACGCTAAAACCATGCCGGCATCACCCCCATCACCAGCGGATCACCCCCGAGGCCCAGGTGAACCCTCCGCCCATGGCCTCGATGACGACGACATCGCCGGTCTTGATCCGGCCATCGGATGACGCCTCGCCCAGTGCGAGCGGTATCGATGCCGCCGAGGTGTTGGCGTGGTGGTCAATGGTGACGACCATTTTCTTTGGGTCGAAACCCAGCTTTCGCGCCGTGCTATCCAGGATTCGCTTGTTGGCCTGGTGCGGCACCAGCCAGTCGATATCGGCGGCCTCGAGGCCGTTTGCGGTCAGCGCTTCTTCCAGCACCGCGGCAAGATTTACCACCGCATGGCGAAAGACCTCACGGCCTGCCATGCGCACATGGCCGACGGTGCCGGTCGAGGACGGCCCGCCGTCGGTGTGCAGAAGATCGTGTTGGCGGCCGTCGGAATGAAGATGGGTCGAAAGGATGCCGCGATCGGCATTGGTGCCATTGCCGGTTTCGGCCTTGAGGACGACGGCACCGGCGCCATCGCCGAACAGCACGCAGGTGGTGCGGTCGTCCCAGTCGACAAGGCGCGAAAAGGTCTCGGCGCCGATCACCAGGGCCGTCTTGGCGTCGCCGGTGCGGATGAAATTGTTGGCCAATGCGAGGCCATAGACGAAGCCCGAGCAAACCGCCTGGATATCGAAGGCGGCGGCGCTGTTGGCGCCGAGGCGGGCCTGCACCCGGGTTGCCGTGGCCGGGAAGGTTTCATCGGGCGTGGTGGTGGCAAGGATGATGAAATCGACGTCTTCCGCCTTTACTCCTGCGGCCTCGAGGGACCTGGCCGCGGCAATGGTCGCCAGGTCGGAGGTGGTTTCGCCGTCGGCGGCGATGTGGCGTTCACGGATGCCGGTGCGCTCGACGATCCAGGTGTCGGAGGTGTCGACCCGTTTGGCCAAATCTGCGTTGGTGAGGATGTGCTCGGGAAGATAGGTGCCGCAGCCGGCAACCACGGATCTTATGACCATCAGGATACGGCCGCTTGCTGTGCCGCGAGCGGGTCTTCGCCCAAATATTTCAGTTCTTCGATGATCTTGTCGTTGAAGCCGTGAACCGCCATGTCGACGGCCACACCGATGGCGTTGGCAAACCCGAAGGCGTCGGTGCCGCCATGGCTTTTGACGGCAATGCCGTTGAGGCCAAGGAACATGGCGCCGTTGTAGCGCCGGGGATCGATCCTAGTGCGCACCTTAGTCAAGGCATTGCGCGCCAGGAGATAGCCCAGCTTCGCCATCAACGAACTCTTGAAGGCGGAGCCCAACAGCTCGGTAAACAGCCGGGAAAGGCCCTCGGCGGTCTTGAGAGAGACATTGCCGGTAAAGCCGTCGGTCACAACCACATCGACGGTCCCGGCGCAGATATCGTTGCCTTCGATGAAACCGTGGAACCGGATCGGCAGATCGATTTCACGAAGAATGGCGCTCGCCGTCTTCACCGCCTCGTGGCCCTTGAGATCCTCGGCGCCGACATTGAGCAAGCCGATGGTGGGATTGACCAGGCCGTGAACGGTGCGGGCGAAGACCTCGCCCATAATCGCGAACTGCACCAGGTTCCGGGCATCGCACAGGACGTTGGCGCCAAGATCCAGCATAACACTTTCGCCGCGCAACGTCGGCATGACCGTGGCTATCGCCGGCCGGTCGATGCCCGGCAGGGTCCTCAGCGCCATCTTGGACATGGCCATCAATGCCCCGGTGTTGCCGGCGGACACGACGCCCGCGGCCTCCTTGTTACGGACCGCATCGATGGCGAGCCCCATGGACGAGGCCTGTCCCTTGCGCAGGGCGTGGGATGGCTTGTCCTCGCCCGAGATCACCTGGTCGGTGTGGTGGATGGTGCACACCGCTTCCAGGTCCGCCAAGGAACCAAGCAAGGGACGAATCCTGTTTTCGTCCCCATAGAGCAGGAAATCGACCTGGGGGAATCGTTTGCGGGCAATGTCGGCGCCCTTGATCACTATTCTTGGCGCCTTGTCGCCGCCCATGGCGTCCAAAGCTATGGTCAGACGCGAGGTCAATGGGTCAATCCCCTAAACCACGTCTTCCATTTCCACCACCTCGCGCTCCTTGTAATGGCCACAGGATTCACAGATGTGATGGGGCCGCTTCAATTCGCCGCAATTGGGACATTCGACGTAGGAAGCGGGCTTCAGGGCGTGGTGGGCTCGGCGCATGTTGCGCCGCGATGTGGACACTTTTCTCTTGGGTACAGCCATAACTCACTTCTTTCATAGGAACCATCGAGGATGCCAGCTTACTTACTCAATAACGCCGGGGCAGGCAAGCCAGTTACCACAAACTCCATTGCTTAGATTTCAAACTGCCGAGCACGCTGAAGGGCGATTTCCCCCCGGTTTGGCTCGCCGCGCCAACAGAAACGGCCGCGAGAGCGCCATCATCGGCATTGGGCGCCCGCGGGAAGGCCTCGAGCGCCAATCCCAAATGCTCGGCCACCGCCTCGCCGATATCGATGATACCGTCGACCAAAGGCTCCGGCGGATCATCGCCATCCAGGCTCACCATGACTTCTCGCTCCTGGTCGGCGTCGGTCTCGAAGATCAGGGAGAAGCGGCCGTCAAGTTGTGAAGCCAGCGGCTTGAGGGTGACGACGCAGGATTGTACCACGTCGTAAGAAAACCTCGCATCCAGACGAATGCGGCGGTCGCTCTCAAGCTTGGTCAGGGTGACCCGGGCGGTAATGTCCGAAAAGGATTTGACGCCAAAGCGGGCGGCTAGCGCCCGGCATTCGTCGGTTGTGGCGGCGATATCGAAGGTGTTTTCAGCGCCGAGCCGGTGGACAGCCACGGGGTGGGAAAACTCGGCCAAAATATCCTTACCCT
>JAZFWG010000222.1:0-2668 GCA_036448135.1 Alphaproteobacteria bacterium | reverse complement strand
CCGATGACCTCCCCGAGGGGCGGCGCGCCCATGTGCGTCTCTGCAAGGGTAGCCTTGTCCGTGGCACGGTTCAGATTCTACCCTCGGGCGGCGACACCAACATCCATTGCCACCCCGACGCCGACGGCTTCTGGTTCGTGATCAAGGGCAAGGTCGAATGGAAGAACGTCGATGGCGAACTCCTCGGCGTTTTCGGGCCCGGCGAAGGCATCATGGTGCCTCGCTACTCGCGTTACAGCTTTAACCAGACCGGCGACGAAGAACTGCACTTACTTCAAGTGGTGGCCTCGGCCAACGACGGTTCCAAGCGCCGGGTCGGTATCGGCCCCCAGGACAAGTCGTTGCAGAAGACCCTGCACTACAACTACCCGGGTGAGCTAGATGGCCTCGCCGGCGAGGACCGCTAAGGTTTCACGCCGCGCCTTGTTGGTGTCGTCGCGCCATGGCTAGAGTTCGCCGGGTGGCAAAATTCCGCCGCCGGGGATGACGGCATCCCGCCAGGAGAAGGCCAGGGGAGGGAAGTCCATGGATGCCAGTGTGGAAAAGTGCAATGTCGGGGGCGTGCTCATGGATCAGCCCTTCAAGATCCGGCGCCTCGGCCATTTCGGCCTCAATTTCCTCCAAATGGACGACAATCTGCATTTCTACCTGGACCTTCTCGGCTTCATGATCACCGACGTCCGGGATCCCTTTGCCGACAAGGAGGTGCCCGAGGCCTACAAGGATTTCGGTGATTGCCGGGGCTATTTCATGCGCTATGCCAGCGATCACCACGCCTTGGCCTTCTACAATCACCGCTACCGCTTCGCCACCGACACCCGCGGGCGCTGCACGGACGGCGTCACCATCAACCAGTTGACCTGGCAGGTCGGCAGCCTGGCCGAGGTGATGAACGGCGATACATGGCTCCGGGAACGCCAGAACAATATGGTCCGGGTCGGCCGCGACATGCCCGGCTCCAACTGGCACAGCTATTTCATGGACCCGGACATGCACCAGAACGAGATCTATTATGGAATCGAGCAGATCGGCTGGAACGGCCATTCCAAGCCCCTGACCATGCATGACCGCCAGTTCCATGAGGTGCCGGATTTGCCGCAAGTCTCCGAATATCAGGAGATCCAGGATGCCCTGGCCCGGGGCGTCGATATCCAATCGGGCTACCGCTACACCCACGATCTGCCGGCCACGTACGATGTCCAGGGCACCCTGTTGCCCCGGCCGTTCCGCATCGTCAAGATCGGCCCCATCGGGCTGTTCGTCACCAACATGACGGCGTCGCTCGATTTCTATTGCGGCATGCTCGGTTTTCTCATCACCGAGGAGGTCGATTACCAGGGCCAGCGTTGCGTGTTCCTCCGCAACAACACCGAACACCACTCCTTGGTGCTTTACCCCATAGAACTGCGCGAAGCGTTGGGTTTGAGCGACCACACCACCACCGCCGGGTTCGGATTGCAGGTGGCGAACTACACTCAGCTCAAGGACGCCCGCGCATTCCTCGCAGAAAACGGCGTCCGCGTCACCGAGATGCCTTTGGAGCTGACCCCGGGGCTGGATTATTCGTTCCTCGCCTTCGATGCGGACGGCCACGCCATGCAATTCTATTGCGCCATGGAGCAGCTGGGCTGGGACGCCAAGCCGCGCCCCGCTGGCCAGCGCCGCAAGATCACCCCAGGCGTTTGGCCCGAGACCCTGGACGCCCAGTCCGACAGCTATATGGGCGAGCCCTTCCTCGGCCCGTGGGGGTAGGGGGCGCGAGTATGGCGGTGTTCGGCACCTACCGCGCCACCACCAGGGTGCAGGCTTTGCCCATGACCCCGATCGACGATCCCGCATTGTGGGAGCCCGAAGACCTTAGCGCGGCCGACGACTGGCTCTATCGCTTCACCACGGAAGACATCAACGAGATCACAGCCGCGGTCGAGACCGTGCGGCGCTCCGGCACCGCCATCGTCGATATGTCGCGCCAAGATTTCCCCCTGCCCAATCTGGCGGACACCCTCGCCGGTGTCCGCCAGGAACTCCTCGAAGGCCGGGGGCTGGTGTTCCTTCGTGGCCTGCCGGTGGCGGATTTGGGCCGCGAGCGCGCGGCAATAGCCTATTTCGGCATCGGCTGCCATTTGGGCGTGCCGATCTCCCAGAACGCCTACGGCCATCTTCTCGGCCATGTGCGGGACTTCGGCAAGAGTTTCGAAGACCCCAATATCCGCGGCTACCGCTCCAAGGCCGCCCTCGGCTTCCATGCCGACCACTGCGACTATGTCGCACTTTTGTGCATGCAGACCGCCAAGTCCGGCGGCGAGAGCCGCATCGCCAGCGCCATCACGCTTTATAACCGCATGCTCGGCACCCGCCCCGATCTGGTCCGTGAACTGACCAAGGACTTCTACTGGTCCCGCCAGGGCGAGGTCCCGCCGGGCAAGCAGCCCTGGTACACCCAGCCGATCTTCTGTTTTCATGACGGCTATTTCAGCGCCCGCGGCGCGTCGGGCTATATCCGCAAGGCCCAGGGCCTACCCGGGGTGCCGCCCTTCACCCCGGCCCAGACCGAGGCCATCGCGTTCTACCAGAAGACCGTCGATCAATGCGCCGCCGACATCCCGTTCGAAGAGGGCGACATCCAGTTCCTCCACAACCACGTCATCCTGCATTCGCGCCGCGCGTT
>JAZFWG010000221.1:0-2494 GCA_036448135.1 Alphaproteobacteria bacterium | reverse complement strand
TTTGTATATTGCCGTGACGGGCTTCCATTCAGGCCAGAGCGGAGGAAACGCAATTAACTTCGGGTGGCGAATATGAAGGATGGCTACAAGGTTTGGGATACCGACACACACTGCCGGGCGTCGGCGGAAACGCTGGAGCCCTTCTTCGATGAGAGCTTACGAAGCAAACAGGCCGAGCTCGAGGGCTACAAGCGGGTCAATAAGCGCGATATCGAGGGGTTGGTCCTGGGCAACCACTACTTCGGCTTTGGCGGGCGGATAAACTATGGCCGCTACCTGGGCAAGGCGGCGCCGGAGCCGGGGATGCACCGCCCGCCGAGGACGTTTATGGGGACCCGGCAAGCGACGACCGGCGCCATGGACAACGACCCCGATGCCCGCATTCAAGACATGGACGAGGAAGGCGTGGACGTCCAGCTTGTCATCGGCGGCATGGCCTACTCTAGCCATATGGACGACCGCGAGATCTCGGTCGGCATAATGCGCGCCTACAACCGTTACCTGAACGATTTCTGCGGCAAGCACCCCCATCGGCTCAAGGCCCTGATGCCGGTGATCCCCAACGCCACCGAGGAATGCGTGGAAGAGATCAAGCGCTGGGGGCAGAGTTCTTGGGCGGTGGGTGTCTATGTCCAGATGATGAACCACACCCCCATGGACCATCCGGATATGGAGCCCATTTGGCAGGCCGTGGACGAATTGGGGCTGGCGGTGATCTTCCACAGCAACTACGCGGGGCCGCCCTACTTCCCCGGCTGCAACGACCTTTGGGGCAACGCCTTTCTGGGGAGGTCCGCGGCCCACCCCTGGGGGGCCATGCGCGCCATCGCCTCGTTCATCGGCTGTGGCGCCATGGACCGGTACCAATCGCTGCGCTTCGGCATTCTCGAGAGTGGCTGTGGCTGGCTGCCGTTTTGGAGCCGGCGCCTGGACGATCAGGTCGTAAACGTCGGCGGGGTGCCCGAACTCAAGCGCAAGATCAGCGAGCACATGATGGACGGCCGGTTCTTTTCGAGCATCGAGATGTCCGAAGGCCAGGACATGATCGAAATGGTGGCGAAATTCCTTGGCCCGGGTGTGCTAATGTATGCCTCGGACTACCCGCATTTCGAGTGCCGGTTTCCCAACTCCGTCGACTACTTTATGAACTGGACCCTCGATGAGGAATTTCGGCGCAAGCTGTTATGGGACAACCCGGTGAGGTTCTACGGCGAACCCTAGGCAAGTTCACGACGAGCTTCGCTTGAGACCGCAGCGCCACGGCGTCCCGTTCCTACGGTCCCGCGATTAGGTTGATAGGCGTCGGTTGGCGGATACAAATTAAAATAACAAAGAGGAGACGACATCATGGTTATGGCCGAACGTTATGGGATCCCATCGACACGGATCATATCGGTGGTGGATGCCTTCCAGTACCCCTTCCGCGACGTTCGGGAGGGGGATCGCCTGTTGATCATGACCGACGACGCCATGGATCCCATGGTATGGCAGGGGGCCATGACCGCCATCAAGGCCAAGGGCGGCGATCCCGTGCTGTGTCTCTATCCAAGGCGAACCTACCACAATGACGACCCACCGCCGGCGGCGCTCGAGGCGGCCAGGGGGACCGACGTCATCGTGGCGCTGACCACCACCGCGCTCAACAGCGGCACCCCCGGCCTGCGGCATATTCGTGAGGTTGGTGGGGGGGCCAAGGGCAAGACCCCGATCTGGTTGATGGAGGAGATCACCACCGAGATCCTCACCGAAGGCGGCGGCCGGGCGAAGGCGGGCGACATCGAGGAGATCGTCGATATGGGCCGGCGCATAGGCGAGGTCTACGACAAGGCGAAGAACATTCACATCACCTCCAAGGGCGGCACCGACATCACCGCCGATATCTCGGGCATGCCGCCCGGTTATCATTCGAACCGCAGGAGCCAGATTCCCTTCGCCCGCAACCCGGAGACCGGCAGGCTCGGGGGCGGAACCTGGCCCTTCGGCGAGGTTCATGTGGAGCCGCTACCCAACACCGCCAACGGTGTCGTCGTTTGGGACGTGACCGCCCATCATCCGCCTGGACGATGGGAGAATCCCGTGGCGCTCACCATCAAGGATGGGCGCGTGGTCGACATAGAGGGGAGCCATGAAGCCAAGGCGGTTCGCTGGTACCTGGAGACCCATGGCGACGAGAACTCCTGGGCGGTGGGCGGCGAAATGGCCGTCGGCACCAACAAGTACTGCGCGCCCAACACCTTCATGATGCGCAGCGAAAAGAAGCGCTACGGCCAGATGCATTTCGGCATCGGCCACGGGTCGGATCGCGGCATCGTCAATAGCGTCCTCAGGATGGAGGGGATCGTCGACAGCGTGACCATCGTCGCCGATGACACGGTGGTCTGTGAAAACGGGGAAATCATGGTGTAGATGGAAATATTGCGTCATGGGCCGGGCGCCGGCGTTCCTCGCCGCCTGAAACGACGGATCAAGTTTTTGCGCCCTACGGGGATCGGAT
>JAZFWG010000220.1:0-3089 GCA_036448135.1 Alphaproteobacteria bacterium | reverse complement strand
TGGGCGCCGGTCTTGGCCATGGCCTCGAGATAGATCTTGTGGATACCTTGGTTCTGGTCCTCGTACTCGATCTGATTGCCGCCCACGTTGAGGTCCACGTCCATGCCCAGCCACACCTGCTTTTTCTCGGCCAGCATCGGGTAGCGCAAACTGCCCATGGCGATGGCAAGGTAGCGCGCCGGATTGGGGCTGGTGTTGAAATGCTGATGGAACATCTTGTCCGGCGGCGCAAAGACGACGCCGTGGTCCCAATCGACCCGCACCAGGTCCTTCTCGAAGTCGAACCACAACAGGGAATAGCCGGTCCCGGTGCAGCACATGACATGGAAGTCGGCGCCGTGGCGGTGGCCCTTCTTGTAGGTTCCCACCGGCATTTCCGAGCAATGGGCGTGCATGGTGCCATCGGCCAGCGAGAACATCATGTTGGCCCCGCCGGCGCCGCGCTTTTCCCATTTCTTCAGCTCGAATTCGCCCAGGTTGGGCACGAAATTGGTCTCCCACATATGGCGGCCCGGCATCTTCGGGATCAGCTCGCCGTCGCCGGCGAAATATTCTGCGCCGCCCTCGCGCTCGGGGAACTTGGCGTCGTTGGAAAACACGAAGTCCGAGTTGCGGTAGAGGTTCAACACCAGCGGCAGGTTGTTGCAGGAATAGAACCGCGCCCGTTCCGCGCCCGAGCCGTTGAAATGCTGGTACTTGCAGTTGAGCGGCAGGGCGAAGAGGCTTTTCGGCCCCCATTCGAAGCTGTGGCTGCGGCCGTCATAGGTTTCGATGGTGGTCGAGCCATGGCCGTCGATGACGTAGAACACCTCTTCGAAGATGTGCTTCTGGGGCTCGGTCTTGCCGCCGGGGGGGATGTCGAGCACGTACATGGCGAGGAAGTCGCCCCGGCCCTTGAGGTGGACGAAGGCGCCGTCCACGCCATGGCGCGCCCACGGCTTGGTCTCCACCGTCTTCATGTCGACGCCGAAATCCTCGACGATCGGGATGCCTTCGGCCTTCGACCAGTCCAAATAGGGCTCGACAAGGAATTTTTCGTCGGCCAGCGCCGTCACATCATCTGTCATGGGGTCGGTCTCCGGTTGAGCGGTTTGCCAGTTGAGCGGTTTCTAAGCTTCGCTTGGGCTCAACCTGCACCATCTCGTAGCTATTTATCAATTAGTATTTTCCTATAGGTGCAATAGCTTTTCGTTATAGCTCCGCCAGCCGCATTTTTGGCCATGATTGGGCCTTGGCAACGGGCTCAGGACGCCAGTTCCGCCGCGCCCTCCGCCAGGGTCTTGAGCCAATCGGCGCGGCCCTGGACCGCAAGGCGCTGGTGGTAGAACCGGAGCCCGCGCAGCCCTCCCAGTTCCTCGCCGCCGCCGGCGCGGCCGGGGCCGCCATGGACGCACATGGGCATGACGATGCCGTGGCCGGTCTGGGACTTGCCAACGCTTTCATCGACGATCAGCACGCGGCCATGGTGGGGGCCGAGCGCGAGGGCCGCCTCGGCGGCGAAATCCTTGTCGGCGGTGAAGACCGAGGCCGCCAGCGAGCCGCCGCCGCGCCCGGCGAGGTCATAGGCCTGGGCCGGGCCGTCATAGGGCATCAGGGTCGAGACCGGGCCGAAGGCCTCGACCTCATGGACGGCGCGCCCGTCCGCCGGCGCGTCGCAGCGCAGCAATGTCGGCGCGACGAACGAGGCGACCTCGGCATCGGCGTCGATCAAATCTTTGGCGGCCTCGCCGGTGACCGCCGTGGTCTCGGCCTTGAGCGCATCGATGGCAGCGATGACGGCGGCCTGCTGGGTCTTGTTGACGATGGGGCCCATGGTGACGCTCTCGTCCCGGGGATTGCCCATGACGGTGTTGGCGAGCCGCGCCTCGAGCGCGCCGGCGACGTCGTCGATCACCCCCTTGGGCACCAGGGCGCGGCGGATCGCCGTGCATTTCTGCCCCGCTTTCTGGGTCATCTCGCGCGCCACCTCGCGCACGAACAGATCGAATTCGGCGCTGCCGGCCTTGGCGTCGGGGCCGAGCAGGCTGCAATTGAGGCTGTCGGCCTCGACATTGAACCGTACATTGGTGGCGATGGCGCCCGGGTGGGCGCGGAGCGCGTTGGCGGTCGCGGCCGAGCCGGTAAAGGCGATGGCGTCGGCGCCGGTGACATGGTCGGCGAGGTCGCGGGCCGGGCCACACACCAGCGATAGCACGCCATCGGGGAGCGCCGCGGCCTCGATCACGTCCTTGACCATCTGGTAGGACAACAGCGCCGTCGCCGTCGCCGGCTTGGCCAGCACTGGAACGACTGAAAGGATGGCCACCGCGGCCTTCTCCCACAGTCCCCATGACGGGAAGTTGAAGGCGTTGATGTGGATGGCGACGCCGGTGATCGGCACCGACAGGTGCATGGCCTGGAAGGCCTCGTCGCGCGCCAGGCGGTCGAAGCCGCCGTCATGCAGATTGCGGGTCTCGCCCAGCTTGTCGCCGAGGCGGGCGAAGAATTTCAAGGTGCCGATACCGCCGTCGATGTCGATGGCGGCGTCGATCTTGGTGTTGCCGGAATTGGCCACCGCGGTGGTGAAATAGGTATCCCGGTTGGCGGACAGCACGTCGGCCACCACCTTGAGCAATTCGCCGCGGGCGGCGAAGCTCAACTCCCTGAGCGCCGGGCCGCCGGTCTTGCGGGCATGGTCCATGGCCTGGGCGAGATCGACGCCGTCGCTCGACGCCCGGGCCAGTTCCGTGCCCAGCACCGGATCGGTCAGCGCCGTGCCTTCGCCGGTGCCCTCGACCCAGCCGCCGCTGACATAACTCGCGAGGTTCATAATTGCCCCCTGACGTTGTTTGCATTGTTGATTGAATGGACGGGTTGCGTCCGTTGCCGGCAGCATAGCGAAAACCACCGACCAGGCAAGACGGTGGGGGGAGAGGGGGGGTATCTATGGGTAGAGTTTGCTTATAAGGCAGATGGGGAATTCTACTTCTGAGCTTCTTTCCATGCTGGCCAGTTGATTTCTTTCCCCTCGAAGGCCTGGAGCTTGTCGAGATCTATCCGGTCCAAAAATAAAACAAAATTAAGAAACGCCGATCGGGCACTGGGAACCA
>JAZFWG010000219.1:0-6606 GCA_036448135.1 Alphaproteobacteria bacterium | reverse complement strand
TAGAACACGGTCATGGACGTACCCATGTCTTCAACATGGGCGTCGTTGAAGACGCCGAAACCGTCGATATGCCAGCCGCGGATAATCATGACTGCGGCTCCACCTCGAGGGCCTCAAGCCCGGTTGCCAAAGCTTCCCGCAACAGTTTCTTGGCTGCCTCGCCTTCGGGCAGGGGCGGCAAGTCATTGAACTGATCCGCCATAGACAGGTCGCAATGGGTCTGTAAGAAGATTTCGAGCGCCCGCTCATCTCCTTCGAGCTTCTGCGCCAAGGCCAACACCTCGGCCGAGAAATCGCCGCGCTTGGCGATGGCCTCGAGATTGACCAGCGTCACCCGTTCGTCGATCACGGAATCCCAGTAAACCATGGGCTCGGCAGCCTGAACATTTTGCCTCAGTTCACCCAACAACCCATCGGCCGCTTTACGGTTTCCGAACGGCGCCAACATGCCGCCACTGCCGGTGAGCCGCGCCCGAAGCACAAGGGTTCGTCCTTCCGCTTCATTCTGCAATGCCTGCACCGCGCCTGCCAATGCGGCCAAGACCTCTCCGGATTCGGAAACTTTGTCGGTGTCGATTGTGCATTCCTCGAAACGCACCACGTCGAGGGGCACGAAATCAACTTGCGATACCTGGTCGTCATCGACCTCGACCATCACCGCGCCCTTGGGGCCATGCTCGCCGGGCAAGTGACCCCTGCCCTGCAAACCGCCCGCATAGACCACCCATGGTTTGCCATCCTTGAGCACCTGGTGGCGATGGACATGGCCCAGAGCCCAGTAATCCATTTTCGCCGCGCACAAATCATTGAGACTGCAAGGACTGAAAGGCGGATGATCCGCGTTGTTGCCGACATTGCAGTGCAGCAACCCGATCTTGATGCCCGTGGCCTTTCCGGGCCTGAAATGGTGGGCAAGATTGGCGGTGGTTTCCCGCCGGCCGTAACTGATGCCGTGGATGGTGGCGATGGTTTTGCCGTCCACTGCAACCGGCAGTGCTTGGACCCGTTCGGTTCCGAACACCGTCACCCCCGGCGGCCAGTGATCAATCGCCGTCCAGCCCTCTTCCACCGGGTCATGGTTGCCATGGACGATGAAAACCTGGATCCTGGCCGTACTCAGCTTCTGCAGGCCTTGCAGGAAACGGCCCTGGGCCCGGATGCCGCGCTCGGTGCCGTCATAGATATCGCCGGCGATCACAAGGAAGGCGGCATTTCTGCGGATCGTCTCCTGCACCAACCGGTCCCACGCCATAAGGGTGGCGTCGCGCAACGCCTCGGGCAAATCAGGGCCCAGGCGGGCGATCCCCTCGAACGGCGTGTCGAGGTGCAAATCTGACGCATGCATGAAACGGAAACGAGCCACGGCTCACACCAACACTTACTGGAACGAAACATACTAAGCCAAACAAATTAACTAATAATTTCCAAATTCCCGGCCTGCGGGCCTTTCTGGGTCCGAAATCAGGCCAGGATCTCCACCAGCATCTTTCCCATCGCCTGTTCGGTCTCAATCACGGCGGCGGCGGCGCGATAGCTGGCGTCGGCTATCGAAAGATTGACCATTTCCATCACCATATCGGCGGCGGCAAGCCCTTTGGGCGCCGGTCGCACCTTGGCCGCCACGCCACCATTGGCGAGGCTGATCTGCTCCACCCGCTTGGGCGCGAACTCACCGCTCGCCCGCTGGGCATCGCTGGCAAAGGCCGCGGCCCCCGCTTTGACCAGGTTGTCGGCCGCAACCGAGGCGCGCACGGCCGCCGCCTGCATGCCGCTCAAGGCAATGGCATTGATCCGATCCATACTTTTTAATATAACCGATAACGGTCTAATTTTCAATAATTCATTATTAAAATCAATGGGTTAGATCGTATTTGACTAAAATACCCGCGATCGGCCAGGACCGATCGGCTTCGGAACCTGGCGGTTTACCACCCATCAACCATTTTGCCGCCGGTGCCTAGGATGCCTCGACCAGAGGCATGAATTCATCCTTGCCGGCATCGCAATCCGGGCATGTCCAGTTGTCGGGGAGGTCTTCGAAGGCGGTTCCCGGCGCTATCCCGGCACCGGGATCGCCGAGCGCGGGGTCATAGATATAATCGCAGTCGCCACAGATATATTTTTGCATCGATCTCTTTCCTATGGATGATTGTATGGCCAGCCGGGTCAGCAACAGCTCTACACCGTGTTACTTCCAGCACTCCAAAAGAACCGTGTATTTCCGTGCCCGCGCCGCCACTTCCGCCGCGGACAGGGATTTCCTTGCCGTACCAATACGATATTTTATTCCCTCGGCGTCGAGAAAAATCCGCGCCACCGATCCATTGACGGCGAAATTGACGTTTTGCGGCAAATCCCCGGTTTTCCGGGCGATTTTCAAGGCATCTAGTTTCGATACTACGATCCCGACCACATTCCCCCCGAGATCGAGGACCGGTCCACCGCTGTTGCCCTTTTGCACCGGCGCCGTGATCTGCATCAAACTCCGGTTGTTACGGGGACCGGCCAGGGCGCTGACCGTTCCCGTGGTCACGATCGCATCATGGGCAAGCACGCGGCGCAACGGGAATCCGATCGCGACCACGCTATCACCGGGACGGATCCCCGGCCCGGTGCGGAAGGAGGCGATAGTGGCAGGAACGAAACGCGTCTCGACCACGGCCAGATCGTTGGCGCGGTCGACAATCCTCCGGGTGGCAAAGCCCGCGCGGTCGCCATAGCGGACACGGATTCTGGCGCAACCCTTGACGACGTGGCGGCTTGTCAGCACTTGGCCGCGCAATCCGATGAAGAAACCGGTGCCCATGCTTTTGCGCTTTACCGCCTTGGGCTTATCGCCTTCGGTTTTGCGTGCGGTTCGGGTGGTGGTCTTGGCCGGCCGCGACTGTTTGCGCGTGAGCGGGCGCCAATTCTCAACCCGGTCGGCTACGGAGGCGAGCTCAGCCGCCGTCAGTTTCGGGCCGATGCGGTCACGCACTTTGGCGGCATTTTTGATGTCTTTCTTCGCCGCGAGGCTGAGATAGAAATAGGCCTCGGCATTGTTCTTGGCGACCCCCTCGCCCTTGTAATACATGACCCCGATAATGAATTGCGCTTTGCCGTGGCCTTGCTTTGCCGCCAGCCGGTACCACTTGGCTGCCTCTGCCTTGTCCTCGGCCACGCCGCGTCCCCGGTAATAAATAGCGCCGAGAACGAATTGGGCCTTGGCGTAACCTTGCCCGCCCGCCCGCCGGTACCATTTCTCAGCGCGTTTGTAATTCTGGCCCACGCCCCGGCCCTTGGCATACATGGCGCCGAGGTTGAATTGGGCCGCGACATTGCCGCTATCGGCGGCCAGCAGCCACCACTTGACCGCCTCGGCATCGTCCCGGGCCACGCCCCGGCCTTTGGCATACAGAGCGCCCAACCTCGATTGCGCCTTGGCATAGCCCTTCTCGGCGGCGATCCGGTACCACTTCACCGCCGCGCCAAAATCCTGCTTCACCCCCAGGCCTTTGTTGTACATGACGGCGACATTGTAACTGGCGCCGCGATGGCCCTGGTCCGCCAAGACGCGGAATTCCCGCATCGCGGTGGCGTAGTCGCCCTGTTTATAGGCCTTGACCCCGGCGGTGAAGTCGGCCCGCGCCGGCAAGGCAAAGCAGCCCACCAGAACCATGATGATGGCAAGACGTTTCATCGCGGCAAATCTTGCCCGGCTTCGGGCTTAAGTACAACCACAGCCTATGCATGGAAACTAATTGGAGACGGGGATGCGTATGGTCCGGTAAAATCATATTCACGCCAATGAAAACAATTGAGCTGGGCGTAGCACGAGGGAGGACTTTGACATGACCGATTACGGCTTACTGAATTTCGCCGGCGACCAAGGAGAGGCCCGTCCGGGCCTTAAGGTCGGCGACCATGTGCTCGATCTCGCCCCGGCGCTGGAAGCTTTGGGCCGCGCCAACGGCGCCTTTTCGCCCACATCGACGCTTTCCATCTTGCAGGACTGGCCCAGTGCCGAGCCCGCCCTGCAAGCCCTGGCCGACGAATTCGACGCCGCCGTCCCCGACCGCTTCAAAGCGCGGCCCCTGAGCGAGACCCGGCTGTTGGCGCCGATCCTCTATCCGCCCGCCATCTTCTGCGCCTTCGCCAACTTCACCGACCACATGCAGGAAATGTCGGGGCGTACACCGCCGGACAAGACCAAGGTCAAGCCGTTCTTCTTTCCCAAGCTGCCGTGCCACTCGGTGATCGGCCCCGAAGATCCCATCGGCATCCCCAAATTCACTGAAAAACTCGACTGGGAGGCGGAACTCGGTGTCGTCATCGGCCGGCCGGCGCGCAATATCGCCAAAGCCGACGCCATGGATTACGTCGCCGGCTTCACCATCATCAACGACATGTCATTGCGCGATCAGGGCAACCGCGAGGATTGGAACATCCGCCACGATTTCCTCAGCGGCAAAAGTTTTGACAGCGGGGCGCCGATGGGGCCGTGGATCGTGCCGGCGAAACAGATCAAGGACCCCTATGCCCTCGACATGAAGCAATGGGTCAATGACGAGCTGATGCAGGATTCGTCGAGCAAGTTCATGCATTTCAAGATCGACGAACAGATCGCCCATCTCAGCGGCAAGCTGACGCTGCGGCCCGGTGATGTCATCGCCACTGGATCGCCCTCGGGCAATGGCCGCCCGCGCGGCATCTTCCTCAAGCCGGGCGACGAGGTCACGGTGGTCATAGACGGCATCGGCACCCTGCACAACCCGATCGTCCAGGGCGCCTGACCGCGCGCTTGCCGTGAAACGAGGCGGATAACGGCGGAAGGGGTGCCTTAGCGCCGCTTGCGCGTGCCGCGGACCCGGACCGAGCGCACGCCGTAATCGCCGCCGAGATTGACCATGGTGAACCCGTCGAATGCGCCCTTGTGACTGCGGTCCGAGACGGACAGCATGGATTCGCCGTCGAGAACAACCACCATCTCGCCATCACGGTGCCGGGTCCATTCCAGCAGGTGGGTCTTTTGATCCTCCAGCCCGCGCTTAAGCTCGCGGGCCTCGATGACGGCGGCACCGAATTCGCTCAAACGCCTGAGTTCCAGGCGCGGCTTCGAACCCGCCACATAGACCAGGCGATAGCCGGCTTTGCGATCGTCACCGGAATAGGGCCCGAAGGAAAACCGGCCGCCCTTGGCGCGGGAATTGATCTCGACGCTGATGGCGAAGGGATTGGTGATGCGCACGGTCCGGAAGATCTCCGCCTTGCGCCTGCGGCGATCTCTCGGTTGCCTCTGGCCCTGGTCCTGGGACAGGATGGTGCCGAGGATGGCCGCCAGGTCATCGCTTTCGCGGCGTTGCTCCCGATGGCGCTTGCGCTTGCGTCGTTTCACCACCGAGCGCAGCCCCACCCCCCATTCGACCTCGAACCGGCCGTCGGCGACGGTCCACGCCGGATTGTTCCAATAATCGCCATCGCGGAAATCATCGTTCAGGAGTTCGACCCGCCAGGGCTGATCGTAGGTCCGGGCCAGGGCTCTGAGATCACCGAGGAAACGGGGATCGGCGGCGCGGGCGCGTTCGGCGTCCTTGATCAAGTCCCTGAGCCGGTCGACCAGTTGCTGGCTGCGGTCGGGCGCGGCTTGCTTGGCCGGCACGGACGCCGGCGCCTGGGTCTGCCACGGCGCATATTGGGGTTGCGACGTTTGCGCCGCACCCGGCGCCGGTGAAAGGATCATCGCAAGGACTAGAATAGAAACCATGGATGGCACCATCACCAACGAAGCATGGCATGGTTTCATGGCCTGACCCCCTGAACATTCAGTTGCCGACAGTCCGATGGCCACTATAGCACAGCGAAGAAACATCTTACTGATGATCCGGATGACTGGGCATAAGATGACCCCCATGTCGTCAAACCAGCCACCACCACCAAGGCGCCGGTTTGCGGTTGCGGCCCTGGCCGCAATGGTGATTGTCATCCTCGCCGCCTGTTCGCCGGGGCGCACGGTCGAGGCGGTCATGGTCCTCGCCGATGTTGCCGCGGTGGAAAAATCCAGTCGCCTCAAAGCAACGCGGCCCAAGCCCCAACGCCGGCCGATTTCCTATGTGGTGGCGGACAGGACCTATCACGGCGATCTCTACCGGCCCGGCGACCATGCCATCGCCGCCCTGGTCCTGGTGCCCGGCGCGGCGCGGCGCGGCAAGGACCATCCACGCCTGGTCGCTTTCGCCGAAAGCCTGGCGCGGGCGCGGTTCACCGTCCTGGTGCCGGACATCGAGAACCTGCGCGCGCTTCATGTCGACCCGGCGGACGCCCGCCACATCGCCGATGCGGTCCAATATCTCTCAGGAACCACGACTGACACCGGCTACCGCCCGGTCGGTATCGTCGCCATTTCCTATGCCGCGGGCCCTGCCCTGTTGGCGGCGTTACGCCCCGAGACCCGCGACCGGGTGGGTTTCGTCCTCGCCATCGGTGGCTATTACGACATCGAGGCCGTGATCACGTTCTTCACCACGGGACATTACCGGCGCCCCGGCGAGAAGCAGTGGCGCCGGCGGGAGCCCAACGCCTACGGCAAATGGGTGTTCGTCAAGAGCAACGCCCGGCGTCTTTCCGATG
>JAZFWG010000218.1:0-7489 GCA_036448135.1 Alphaproteobacteria bacterium | reverse complement strand
CAAGCATCCCGACATGCGGATCATGAACGGTGATGAATGGAAGGTCCGACGCGGCCGCGGCGCCACTTACATCAGCCCCGACGTGTCCTACCGCAAGGACGAATATTTCGGCTAAGGCCGGTCGCGCTTAATTCAGCCCGTAAAGCTTCCGCGCGTTGTCGTTGAGGATTTTGTCGACGCAGGCGGCGGGGATCTTGCCGTCCTCCTTGATCAGGCGCAACGCCTTGATCTCCGACGAGGTGTCGGAATGGCCGTAATCGGTGCCGACCACCAGATTGTCCTCACCGACGCAATCGACGATATAGCCAAGATCATCGGTGACCTGGCACGCCACATACATGTTGTTCTCGGCCATGGGATTCTTGGGGAACGGCCTCGACTTGCGCTTGAAGCGGAGCTCGAGGTCATTCAAGACATAGGGAATCCACTGGGCGCTGACCTCGATGAAGCCCCAGCGCACCTTGGGGAACTGGCTGGGGATGGCGTCCATCAGCAGATTGTGAAAGGCCGAGACCACCGGCAGCTTGGAGCGGCCGAAACCGCATTCTTCCTTATAGATGTCACGGACCTGGAAGCTGTTGTTGCCGGAATGGTAGCAGATCGGCATGTCGAGCTCGCCCGCCAACTCGAATAGGGGGAAGAAATAGGGATTGGTGGTGCGCATCTCGCACTCCAACCCGCGTATGAAGATGCCGCAGGCGCCGTTGTCCTTGGCGAAGCGGAGCTCGTCGGCGACCTTGTCCATGGAGAGCAGTGGCGGCATCACCACCCAGCGCAGCCTCCCCCGCGCCTGTTTCCAGATGTCGGCGAGCCAGCGGTTGTAGCTCTTGCAGAGCACCGCCTCGCAGTCCCGGTTCTGGGTCCAGGCGCGCAGGAATACGGTGGGGTAAAGCACCTGGACATCGATCTCGAGCTCATCCATGTGGCTGAGCCGGGCGCCGATGTCGGTCATGTTGCGGGAGTCCTCAGTGGTGTTGAGGCCGATATTGCCTTCCTTGGGCTGGACCCGGCCGTCGATCACCCAGAATTCCTTCTGCACATTGCCGTCATTGCCCGCGACATCGGCGCCATTCTTTTGGACCACCACGGTGGGGGCCAAATGGGCGTCGGCTTGGTCGATATAGCGGAAGGTTTCGGTGTTCTCGACCACATGGGCGTCGGCGTCGATCGCTCCCATCATTCTATCTCCAACTGGCTTGTTCTTGATCGGCCGATTATCGCAAATGGCGGGCCGGGGTGCAACGGCAAGGGGGGATTCGGGGGGAATCCTGGCCATCGGGGAAACATCTTGGGGTAAGATAAAGAAAAGGAGGAAACATGACCCAGGATATCGAAAAACCAAGCATGTCCGGCGGCGCCGCCCCGGCCCCAACCCCAACAGTGAATTGGGTGGCCCGCGCCCGCGAACTCGCCCCCATGATCGAGGCCGCCGGCGCCAAGACCGAGCAGGACTGCAAGGTCACCTCCGACGTCATGGCGGCGCTGCACGGGGCCGAGCTGTTCCGCATGCTGCTGCCGCGCTCCATCGGTGGCGGCGAGGCCACGCCCTTGGAACTCATGAAGGTGTTGGAAGTGGTGGGGGCCGCCGACGGCAGCACCGCCTGGTGCCTGGGCCAGGGGCTGGGGTGTTCGATCGCCGCCGCCTTCTTGGACCGCGGCGTGGCGGAAGATATATTCGCGGCGCCAGACGCGGTGGGTGCCTGGGGCCCGCCGGCGGGTGTTGCCAAGGCGGTGAAAACCGACGGCGGGTACCGCTCCTCCGGCAGATGGAAATACGCCAGCGGCAGCCCCAACGTCACCTGGTTCGGCGGCCATTCGACGGTCTGTGACGGGGATGGCACGCCGTTGAAGGACGCGGACGGCGGGATGGTGCGGCGCACCATGATGATTCCCGCCGACCGGGTTAAGCTCCACAATACCTGGCATGTCATCGGCCTGCGCGGCACCGGCAGCGACGATTACGAGGTCAGTGATTTGTTCGTCGCCGAAGACCACACCTTCTGGCGCGACAATTTAGATGAACTGCGCGAGACCGGGCCGCTCTACCGCATCCCCTTGCTCACCTTCTACGGCATCGGCTTCGCCGGCGTGGCGCTCGGCATCGCCCGCGCGTCGCTTGATGCCTTCAAGGACCTGGCGATGGACAAGGTGGCCCACAACCGGCCCAACGCGCTGCGCCAAAGCCCGGTGATCCAGGCCGAGCTTGCCCAGGCCGAGGGCAAGCTGCGCTCGGCGCGGGCGTTCCTGATCGAGATGATCGAAGAGACATGGGAAATCATGCAGAGCGAGGGCGAACGCAGCCTCGAGCAAAAGGCCCTGCTGCGCGTCTCCATTACCCATGCCTTGAACCAGTCGCGCGAAGTCACGACTGCCGCCTATCACGCCGCCGGCGGTACCGCGGTGTTCGAAGCCAATCCGTTCGAGCGCCGGTTGCGCGACATATTCTCGGTGTCACAGCAGGGCCAAGCCCATTTGGCCAATTTCGAATTCGCCGGCCAGGCCCTGATGGGCGACATCCCCAGCCACCGGCTTTAGGAAGGGGGGACCCCGCTAATCCAATCCCGCCGCCGCGCCGGGCGGGCAGATGGCCTCGATGCGGGCGAGATCCTCTGCCGTCAGTTTGACCTCCGCCGCCGCCATGTTCTCCTCCAGATGGTTGCGGCTTTTGGACGAGGGGATGGGGATGACGGCGCCCGCCTGGTGCATGACCCAGGCCAGCGCCAGGGTCGCGACCGAGATGCCCTTGTCGGCGGCGATCTCCTCCAGTTGGCTCAGCAGCGAGACATTGCGTTCCAGATTGCCGGCCTGATAGCGCGGGTCCTGGTGGCGGCGGTCGTCTTCGGGGATGTCGGCGGCGGCATGGAACAGCCCCGCCAGGATGCCCCGGCCCAGCGGCGCGAAGGCCATGAACGCCATGCCCTGGTTGCGGCATTCCTCGAGCAATCCACCCTCCGGCTTGCGCACGAACAGCGAATATTCGTCCTGCAGGGACGCCACCGGGTGCACCGCACTGGCGCGCTGGATCAGTTCGGGCGAGGCGTCCTTGGACAGCGCGATGTGGCGGGTCTTGCCTTCCTTCACCATCTCGGCCATGGCGCCCACCGTGTCTTCGATCGCTACGTTGGGATCGACCCGGGAGATGCAGATCACGTCCAAACACTCGATCCCGAGGCGTAAGATGCTGGCCTCGGTGGTGTTGCGGATGTGCTCGGGCGTGCCGCTGACGGCGCCGCCATCGGGGGTGCGGGTGGTGCCCATCTTGGAATGGATGACCACCTGGTCACGGCGGCCCTTGATCGCCTTGGCGATGAGGGATTGGTTGTGGCCCGCGCCGTAATTGTAAGAGGTGTCGAGGAAATTGACCCCGAGCTCGAAGGCGCGGTTTAGCGTCGCCAGGCATTCGTCGTCGTCCTGGGCGCCGTAGCACCCCGACATCGACATGCAGCCGAGCCCGATGGGCGACACCCTGAGATCCGTCGGCCCGAATTTGATGCGATCCATGATGGAGCCTCCCAGATTTATAGTTATGAATTTACGTTTTCGCCTGGGGGTGATTATCGCCGGTCGGAACCCGGCCCGCAACGGGTGAGGGGGCCGGCGCTAAAGCCCGTAGAGCACCCGGGCATTGTCGCTGAGAATGCGGTCGACCACCTCCGGCGGCAGCTTGCCGTCCTCTCGTAGCTTGCGCATGGCTTCGATGTCGGAAGAATTGTCGGCATGGCCGTAATCGGTGCCCACCACCAACTGGCCCTCGCCGGCATAGGGCAGGATATAGTCGAGGTCGTCGGTGGACTGACACGCCACGAAGAAATTGTTGTCGGCCAACATGGTGTCGGACATCTCGATGCCCTTGCGCCTGAGCCGCAGCATGAAATCGTTCAAGACATAGGGAACCCACATGGCGCTGACCTCGATGAAGCCCCAGCGGAGGGCGGGGAACTTGGCCGGGATGTCTTCGCGCAGCAGCGAATGGAAGGCGGCAATCACCGAACATTTGTTGCGCCCGATGCCGGTTTCATCACCATAGACGCTCCAAATGGCGAAACTGCCATTGCCGGCATGGCAGCAGATCGGCAGATCGAGCATTGAAGCCACCTCATATAGCCTGAAGAAATAGGGGTTCGATAGGCGGCGTTCGCATTCAATCCCGCGCATGAAAATGCCGCAGGCGCCGTTGGCCTTGGCGAATTCCAACTCTTCGATGGTCTTGTCCATGGTCATGAGCGGCGCCATCACCACCCAGCGCAGCCTCCCCCGCGCCTGTTTCCAAATCTCGGCGAGCCAGCGGTTGTAGCTCTTGCAGATGGCGTATTCGACCTCCGCATCCTGGGTCCAGGGGCGCAGGAACAGGGTGGGGTAGAGCACCTGGAGATCGACATCGAGCGCGTCCATGTGCTTAAGCCGGGCGCCGATGTCCTCCATCTCGCGGTTTTCCCGGGACATCTCCTGGCCGGCATTGAAATCCTTTTGCTGGAGCCGGCCATCAAGCATCCAATATTGGCGCTGCACGCCGCCGGCATTGTTGGGGCTGAGCTTGCTTTCGTCCGAGGTGTCGGTGACGATACGGGGGCGGTGCTGGCTGAATTCGTCATCGATGTAATCGAAGGTCGCCGGACATTCGACCACATGGGCATCGGCATCGATGGCGCCCACGGAACTCTCCTTCCCTGGATATTTTTAAAGCCGATAGATTTCTAATGATTTTACGCCCCCGGGCTCGCCCTGACAAGAGACCTTGCCCTTGCCCACCGCGGGCCGAGGGGATAATTTGGGTCCGGATACTTATGGGCACAAAAGGTTCATGGGAGATACCCGGTGGCGGCAACGGCGCTTGACGGCATAACGGTCCTTGAATTCGCGAGCTACGTCTCCGGCCCCTATGCCGGCATGATGCTGGCCGATCTCGGCGCCGAGGTCATCAAGATCGAGGACCCCAAGTCCGGCGACCCGTTCCGGGGCTGGGGCGCGGCGGACTATTCCGCCACCTTCGGCTCGGTCAACCGCAACAAGAAAAGCGTGATCCTGGATCTTAAGTCGGAAGACGGCGTGGCCGCGGCCCGCGCCCTGGCCGAGACCGCGGACGTGCTGATCGAGAATTACCGGGTCGGCACCATGGATCGCCTTGGGCTGTCTTATGAGGAGCTCAGTGCGCGCAACCCGCGGCTGGTCTATTGCTCGGTCACCGGTTTCGGCCTCACCGGGCCCTACGCCCAGCGCCCCGGCTACGACACCGTGGGCCAGGCCATGGGCGGGCTGATGTCGGTGCTGACCGATATGGAGAAACCCCAGCCCATGGGGATATCGCTGTCGGACCATCTCACCGGCATGATGGCGGCCTATGGGATATTGGGGGCGCTGGCGGCGCGGGACCGCACCGGACGGGGCCAGCGGGTCGAGACCTCGTTGCTGTCGGCGACGCTGTCGTTCCTCGGCGAGAATGCGGCGCGCTATTTCGAAGAGGGCAACGTGCCCCGGCGCAAGACCCGGACCCAGACCGCCCAGGTCTATGCCTTCGTTGCCGGTGACGAGAAGCCCTTCGTCATCCATCTGTCGTCGCCGCCCAAATTCTGGCAGGGGCTGTGCAAGACCGTGGGCCATGAAGACTGGATTACCGACGAACGCTTCAAGGACAAGGCGGCGCGGCGCAAAAGCTATGATGTGCTCGAAGCGGAGCTTGGCGCCATCTTCAAGACCGCGCCCCGCGACCACTGGCTGGACGCGCTGCGCGAAAACGACGTGCCGTCGGCGCCGATCTATTCCCTGGAAGAGGCCCTGGCCGACCCCCAGGTCATCCATCTCGACATGATCCGCGAACTGCCCCACCCCAAGCTCGGCACCGTCAAGCTCCTCGCCGGTGGGGTCAACCTGTCCGACACCCCGGTGGAGATCAAGACCCCGGCGCCCGGCCATGGCGAGCACACCGAGGAAATCCTTGCCCGCATCAAGGCCCAAATCAAGGGGGCGGCGGAATGATCGAACCCTCGACCCATCTTCGCGACAAATGCGCCATCGTCGGCGCCGGCACCAGCCGCCTCGGCAAGGTGCCGGGGGTCTCGGCCCAGGGCTTGCTTGAAGAGGCCATGACCGCGGCGCTGGCCGACGCCGGGCTCACCACCCAGGATGTGGATGGGCTGATCTGCCGCGGCCCCGACGAGATCTACACCTTCCATCAGGTCATGGGCGCGCGCCTCGGCATCAATGCCAATTTTTCGACCACGCTGACCAATGGTGGCGCCAGCCAGGTGCTGGGGGTGGCCCTGGCGGCGATGGCCATCGACAACGGCCTCGCTAAGACGGTTTTGGTGGGCTATGGGCGCGACAACTGGTCGCGGGTCCACGCCACCAAGGACAGCCACCTGCGCGCCTCGGGCCGGCCGCAGCAGATGTACGGCGTCGAGTTCGGCCCCGAATACGGCTATTTCGGCGCCGTGGCGGCCCATGGCATGGGCGCGCGCCGCCACATGCATGACTACGGCACCACCCGTGAGCAGTTCGGCGCCGTCTCGCTGGCGTTCCGCCGACACGCGTTGCGCAATCCCGATGCGGCGATGAAGAAGCCCCTGACCATGGAGGACTACCTGGCCGGGCGCATGATCGTCGAGCCCTTCGGGCTGTTCGATTGCTCGCTCCAGACCGACGCCGCCGGCGCCGTCGTCGTCACCTCGGCCGAGCGCGCCAAGGACCTCAAAAGCCGGCCGGTGATGGTCAAGGGCTTCGGCTCCCACAACAACCTTTCGGGCTGGTGGACCGACGACAACCTGACCACCACCGCTGCGGTCGAAAGCGGCCGCACCGCCTATGCCATGGCGGGGGTGGGCCCGGACGACATCGACTTCGCCCAGATCTATGATTGCTTCACCTATATGGTGGTGGTGCAGTTGGAGGATTACGGCTTCTGCGACAAGGGCGAGGGTGGGGCCTTCGTCGCATCCGGCGCGCTCGATCTCGACGGCGAATTGCCCACCAACACCTCGGGCGGCCAGCTGTCGGAAGCCCATGTGGAGGGCATGCTCCAGATCGTCGAAGGGGTGCGCCAGCTCCAGGGCATCTATGGCCCCGACCGCCAGGTCAAGGACGCCGAGCTCGGCCTGATCTCCGGCCATGGCGGCAACACGGTGTGCGAATCGACCCTGATCCTGGGACGCGCGTAATGGCGGACTACTTGAAACCCCTGCCCATCCCGGCGCCGGAATCCGAACCGTTCTGGGCCGGCGCCCGCGACCACAAGCTCCTGATGCAGAAATGCGCCTCGTGCGGCAAGTTCTGGTTCCCGCCGGGCACCATCTGCCCCCATTGCGGCGCGGCGGAGTTCGCTTGGACCGAGACCTCGGGCCGGGGCCGGGTCTTCACCTTCGTCACCTATCAGCGCCTTTACAACAAGGCCTGGGAAGGCGAGCTGCCTTACGTAGTGGCGATCGTCGAGCTGGAGGAAGGGCCAAGGATGCTGACCGCGATCACCGGCATCGACGCCGCCGATGTGGTCTGCGAC
>JAZFWG010000217.1:0-9449 GCA_036448135.1 Alphaproteobacteria bacterium | reverse complement strand
CCTCGGCCCGGGCGCAGATCTTTTGCCCTCAACCCCCGGAATCGTCAGGAAAAGCGTGGCTTGGGCCAAGCTCGCCGGACTGGACGCCGATCACGCCGCGCGCTAGTAAAAGAGCGCCACTCCCACTTTATCCATTGCGTTATCGTAAGAATTTTAGGACTCCCAGATGCGACCTTCCGGACGAAAGACCGATCAGATGCGCGCCGTGACCCTCACACCCGGCGCCAACAAATATGCCGAGGGTTCGTGTCTCGTCAGCTTCGGCGATACCCAGGTGTTGTGCACCGCCACCGTGGAAACCCGGGTGCCGCCGTTTCTCCGCGACAGCGGCAGGGGCTGGGTCACGGCGGAATACGGCATGTTGCCCCGCAGCACCTCTGAGCGCATCGACCGCGAGGCCGCCCGCGGCAAACAGAGCGGCCGCACCCAGGAAATCCAGCGTCTGATTGGCCGCAGCCTGCGCGCGGTGACCAACCTTGAAGTGCTGGGCGAGCGCCAGGTGCGCATCGACTGCGATGTTCTGCTCGCCGACGGCGGCACCCGCACCGCGGCGATCACCGGCTCCTATGTGGCGTTGTATCAGGCTTTCGCCCGGCTGGTGGCGGCCGGCGAGCTTGGCAAAATCCCCCTGACCCACCAGGTCGCGGCGGTGTCTTGCGGTCTTTATCAAAACATTCCGGTCCTCGATCTCGACTATGCCGAGGATAGCCAGGCCCTGGTCGACGCCAATTTCGTCCTCACCGCCACCGGCGACATCATCGAGATCCAAAGCACGGCGGAGGACAAGCCATTTTCCAAGGCCCAGTTCGATTCCCTGATGGAGCTTGCCTGCAAGGGGGTCGCGGAACTCGCCCAATTGCAACGCCAAGCGCTCGGTCTTGACTAAATTTACGGGAGACAAGCTAGTGATCGCCAGCCACAACCCTGGCAAGGTCCGCGAGATCGGCGATTTGCTGCAACCCTATGGCATCGAGGTGATTCCGGCCCAGTCCCTGGGGCTGGCGGAGCCCATCGAGACCGGCGAAACCTTCGCAGACAACGCCCGTATCAAAGCCGTTGCCGCCGCGGAGGCCTCGGGCCTTCCGGCCCTTGCCGACGATTCCGGCCTCCAGGTCCATGCCCTCGGCGGTGATCCGGGCATCCGTTCGGCGCGCTGGGCCGGGCCCGAAAAGGACTTCGACCGGGCCATGAGGCGCATCGAAGATGCCCTGGGCGAGAATGCCGACCGCGGCGCCAGTTTCATCTGCGCCCTGGCGCTGGCCCGGCCCGCGCCCGGCGGGGACGGCCTCAAAGTTGAGATTTTCGAAGGCCGCGTCGACGGCCACATCACCTGGCCGCCACGGGGCGAAGCCGGCTTCGGCTATGACCCCATCTTCGTCGCCGAAGGCCATGACCGCAGCTTCGGGGAAATCCCGCCTGCGGCGAAACACGCCATCAGCCACCGCGCCCGCGCCTTCGCCAAGCTGGTCGCCGTCTGCTTTGCCGATGCCGGCCATATGGCACCGCGGGCCCGCGCTGAATAGCCATGGAACTCCGCATCGAAAAGCCGACGGATTTGGCCGGGCCCGGCAGCGGCGGCGGTGACGGTTTCGGCCTTTACGTCCATTGGCCGTTTTGCCTGTCGAAATGCCCCTATTGCGATTTCAACAGCCATGTGCGCGAGCACGTCGACCACCGCCGCTGGCGAGCTGCCTATCTCCGTGAACTGGACCATGTGGCGGCAAGCCTCGGAGACCGCGGGCTGCAGAGCATATTTTTCGGCGGCGGCACGCCGTCGCTGATGGACCCGGATACCGCCGGCGCCATCATCGACAAGGCTTGCGGCCTGTGGCCGCCGGTGACGGACTGCGAGATCACCCTGGAAGCCAATCCCGGCGCCGCCGATGAATCGCGGTTCAGCGCTTTGTTTGATGCCGGCGTCAACCGCCTGTCTTTGGGGGTCCAAGCCCTTGACGATGTTTCCCTCGCCTTCCTTGGCCGCGGCCACAATGTTGCCGAGGCGCTTGGGGCCCTGGGCACAGCTCAGAAGGTCTTTCCCCGGGTGTCGTTCGACTTGATGTATGGACGCCCCGGCCAAACCGAGGCCTCTTGGCGCCGCGAGCTTAAGGACGCCATCGGCTTCGGCACCTCACACCTTTCAGCCTACCAACTGACCATCGAGCCCGGCACGCCTTTTTATGGTGCGGTGCGCCGTGGCGTCTTCGTCATGCCCAAAGAGGGCCTAGCCGCCGACCTGTTCGAGGCCACCAATGAGGTCCTGGAAGGCGCCGGGCTTGCCGCCTACGAGATTTCAAACCACGCACGGCCCGGTGATGAATGCCGCCACAATCTGCTGTATTGGCGCGGCGAAGACTATGCCGGCATCGGACCCGGCGCCCATCAGCGCCTTGCCCAAGATCAAGGCGTCATGGCCCTGTACAGGCTGCGCCGCCCCGAGGATTGGCTCGAACAGGTGGAACGTCTGGGCCACGGCACCGCCGAACAAAGCCGCCTGTCTCAAAATCAGCGCATCACCGAAATCGTGATGATGGGGCTGCGCCTTCGCCAAGGCATCGGGCGCGACCGTTTCCGCCGCCAAGCCGGTGGGGATTTCGCAGATATCCTTGGGCCCCGCACCCTCGATCGCCTGATCACTGCCGGCGCGGTGCAACTGGACGGCGGCCATCTTGCCGCCACCGATTTTGGGCGCCAGCGCCTCGATACCGTCATCCTCGAACTCGTGGCCGGCTTGGACCAGGACGCGCCGGCGATGATATCCGTCTAATTGGTGAGTTTCTCGAAAGTCCGGGGCGCCGGGTGGATGACGCGGCTGTGGCGGGGGCGCATTTCCTTGACCGCCAGACCGCGTTCGACCACGCCCGACGGCAGCAACCGGAAGATGCCATCGATGCCGGAAAACCCGTTGGCGGCGGTCAGCGCCGGGATTGCGAACTTTTCCTGGCCTTCCTCGCGCGCCAGTACCACGGCCAAGGCGGTGGCATCGTAAGCCAGCGACGCCAGCCGCGGCGCCCGGTATCCGTAGCTTTCGCTATAGAGTTTCGCGAATCCCTCCCGCGGCTTTGGCGCCGGCGCCGGAAACCAGCTGCCATACAAGGACGGTTCGGTGGCCAGGGCGGGTTCGTCCCATTCCACGGTGCCGAGCAGGCGGACCTTGCGGGTATCGATGTCATAGAACGGCAACAGCGGCGCGATAGCCCGGAGCTTGGCGCCGCCTTCGGGAATCAGCACCGCCTGGAAACCGACATTGCCCAAGGCTTCGATGTGGGATATTCGTTTGAGGGCGCGCTTCGAGGCCTCGTCGTCCTTTCCCTCCAACGCTTTGCGGCGGGCAAGGAGTTGGCCGCGGCGGGATGCATAGTTGGCGAGGCGGCGAACCACCGGCGTCAAGCTATCGGCGTCGGCGGCGTCGTAGCGTTCGACCTGGTAGATCGTGCCGTTTTGCGCCGTCACCACGCGGCTGAAGGCATCCGCCACCCGGTTGCCATAAACCGAATTCGGGATCAGGGCGGCGAACTGTGAAATCCCGCGCGAGCTTGCATAGGCGACGATGCGCGCCACCTGCGCTTCGGGAAGGAAGCCGATGACGAAAACATTGTCGCCGGCAACGGAGCGGTCGTTGGAGAAGGCGACGACATTGAGGCCGTCGGCGCGCGCAACCGGAGCCACCACCCGCACCGAGGAAGCGAACAGCGGGCCCAGGATCAGCCTGGCGCCTTGCTCAATGGCTTCCCGTGCGGCCTGCTCCGCGCCTTCGGGCGTGCCTTTGGTGTCGCGGGTAATCAGGGCGAAGTTGTCATCGCCGAGTTCGAACAGCGCCAGCTGCGCCGCGTTCAACAGTGCCTTGCCAAGACCGGCGGCCGGGCCCGTGAGCGGCACCAAAAGACCGACCCGGGTGATGTCCTTGATCCCCGGCGGTGGCGTCAGCACCACCTGTTCTTGCGGTCGCGGCGGCGGCAGGGTTGCGGGCGGAAGAATTTCGGTATCGACCGCCGGTCCCGGCACCTTCGGTCCTGGGACGGCGGCTTCCGGTGGCGTCCGCACCCCCGGTGGCAGGACGCTGGCTGCGGACGGTGGTGCCGGTTTGACGTCGACCGGGCGCGGTGGCGCGGTGGCGGGCGCGGCCCTGGGGCCGCCTTGCCACAGGCCCCAATCCCTGGCTATTTTCGTGCCCTGTTCGCATCCGGCAAGCGCCAGGGCGGCGGCCATCAGCACCACGATCGCGGGCGAGCGCCGGAGCTTTGTGTTTGACGAAATGTTATCTGTCATGGGCCGCTTTCCGGGTACAAGGTACCCACGGCATATGGGGAAGTAAACTAGGGTATGGACTCATAAAGGGTTATGGCGCTGGTTTGCCAGGATTGGCCTAGTTTTAGGAGCGAGGACGCAGGACATGCTGGGCATATGCAAGGACGAGGGACGCGAAATCGGGCGCACAACACCCCAAGCGAAGCTAGAAGGTGGGCTTTACATTGTCGCCACCGCCATCGGCAATGCCGGCGACATTACCTTGAGGGCGATCGAGACCCTGAACCGGGTCGACGTCGTCGCCTGCGAGGATACCCGCGTCACCGGACGGTTCCTGAAAAGACACGGCATCGATGCGGCCTTCGTCGCCTATCACGAACACAATGCCGCCCGCGCCCGACCCAAGCTTCTCAGCCGCCTTGGCCGCGGCGAGGCGGTGGCCCTGGTGTCCGATGCCGGCACGCCTTTGATTTCGGATCCGGGCTACCGGCTGGTCGGCGCCTGCATCGAAGCCGGCATTGGCGTCACCTTCGTGCCCGGCCCCTCGGCCGCCCTCGCCGCCTTGGTGCTGTCGGGCCTGCCCACCGACCGTTTCTATTTCGGCGGCTTCCTGCCGACACGCCAGGCCGCGCGGGTGCGCGCGCTCAAGCCCTTGGCCGCGCTTGCCGCCAGCCTGATTTTTTTCGAATCACCAAGACGGCTGCCGGCAGCGCTCGGCGATCTGGCCGATATCCTCGGCGACCGCCCGGCCGCCGTCGCCCGTGAGCTCACCAAGAAGTTCGAGGAGGTCCGCCGCGCTAGCCTTTCGCAACTCTGCGCCCATTACCGCGATGAGGGGCCGCCCAAGGGCGAGGTCGTCATCGTCGTCGCCCCGCCCGCCAAGACTGGCGCCGCCACCGTCACCGCGATTGAGGGCGCCGAACTCGACCAACGCCTTGGCGCCGCCCTTGCCGAAGCCAGCCTTCGCGATGCCGTCGCCGCCGTCACCGAAGCCACCGGCTTGCCCCGGGGCAAGGTCTATCAACGCGCCCTGGCGCTCACCGGAAAGGCTGGCGCGGGCGGTGGTGGGGCATGATGGCCACCGGCGGCGGACCGCATCGAGGCCCGAGACGCAGGCGCAAGCCCGGCCGTGAAGGCCGCCGCCGGGCCTGGCGCAAGGGACGGTGGGCCGAATCCTTCAGCGCGTGGTATCTCAGGCTTTGCGGTTATCGCATTCTTGCCCGCGGCTGGCGCTGCAGTGCCGGGGAAATCGATATCGTCGCCCGCAAGGGCCGTGCCCTGGCCGTGATCGAGGTCAAGCAACGCGCTTCCATCACCCAGGCCGGTGACGCCGTCACCTCGCATCAGCGCCGGCGAATTTCCCGCGCCGCGGCGGCGTATCTCGCGCACCGGCCGGCGCTGGCAAATTTGTTCGTGCGTTTCGATGTCATGGCGGTGCGGCCGTGGCGAATTCCGCTTCACATCAAGGATGCCTGGCGCGAATTCGAACCCGGCGACGGCGGGGTTTTATGATCATATTAGGGTAATCAGCAACAAATATTTTTATACAAGTACTGGACAAGACAGAAAAGTTATGAATCTATGGCTGCGAAGTGTCCAGAATAACAGAATCTTGTTATTGCTTTGTCCGTGCGCCTAGGCGCCGTGGCATTGCTGCCGCCGCATTTTTGACGTGTGCACTTATCCTCGCGGGATGCACCGCCGCCGGTGTCGCCGTCGGCGCCGGCGCCGGCACCGCGGTCGCCGTGTCCCAGGAACGCGGCTTCGTCGGCACCCTCAATGACACCAAGACCCGCACCGAGATCAACGTGCTGTGGTTCCACAAGAACGTGGACATGTACCACGCCCTCGGCCTTTCGATTTATGAGGGCCGCGTGCTGTTGACCGGGGTGGTCATGAGCGAGAAAATCCGTTCCGACGCGGTGCGCCTGGCGTGGCAAGCCATCGGCGTCAAGGAAGTGATCAACGAGATTCAGATCGATGCCACCGGCAAGACCAAGAACTATCCCCGCGACGTCTGGATCACCGCCCAGCTCAAGACCAAGGTTCTGTTCGACAAGAAAATCACCGCCATCAATTACGGCATCGAGACCGTCAACAACACGGTCTATCTGTTCGGCATCGCGCAAAGCCGGGTTGAGCTCAAGCGCGTCGTCGATCACGCCCGCAACATGAAATACGTCAACAAGGTCATCAACCACGTGCTGATCAAAACCGACCCGAGGCGCCAACGGCTGTGAACCAAGATTGCGACAACACCCCGGCCAGGTTCGGCCGTGACGCCGCCAGGGCCGAGCTCGGCCGCATCGGCGCCCTAGATGACAACGAAATCGATATCGCCGAAACCGCCCTGGTGCTGGCCACCTTCGACCGGCCGCGGATCCCGCTCACGCGTTACCGCCATCATGTGTCCTTGCTGGCGGGCGATGTCGCCCGGGAGTTCGTTCGCGCCAAGGGAAGCGGCGACAACATCGATGACCGCGCCCAAGCCTTGAAGACGGTGTTACACGACCAGTATGGCTATCGCGGCGACGAGCTTACCTATGACGACATCCAGAACGCCAATCTGATGCGGGTGGTCGACCGTCAGAAAGGCCTGCCGGTGGCCCTCGGCGTCCTTTACATCCACGCCGCCAGGGCCCAGGGATGGGAGGTCTCGGGCCTCAATTTTCCCGCCCATTTCCTGATCTGCCTCGACCATCTGTGCCGCCGCGTCGTGATCGACCCCTATACCGGCAACCACATGGTCAATGCCCGTGAGGTTCTCGATTTCCTCAAGGGGCTAGCGGGCAGCGCCGCCGAACTCAAGCCCGCCTATTACACCCCGATCAGCAACCGCGATATCTTGTTGCGGCTGCAAAACAATATCAAGGCGCGGCTGGTCGGCGCCAACCGCCTCGAAGACGCCATCACCGTGGTCGAGCACATGCTGATGTTCGCCCCGGGCCGCGCGACGCTGTGGCACGAAATCGGTCTGTTGCAGGCCAAGCTCGGCCAACTCGGCGCCGCCGTGGGCTCGCTCGAGACCTTCATCGCCCACACCGGCAACGACGAGGCCCGCCACAAGGCCGCCAAGCTGCTCCAGGAACTGCGCAGCGCCATCAATTAATCCCTTAAGATTCAACGGCCCACCCCGGGACGCGGTGATTTGCTGTGCGATTTCCCGGGGCTTGGGCTTCGATGTCGCCTATAGTATCCGCCCGCCGGCCCATGCTGCCAATCGAGACCGCCGGCGAAGGTTAAGGATTGGTTCGCCATGAGCCTGGCCGTCGCCTTTCAGATGGACCCGGTTGAGAACATCGACATCGACGCCGATTCGTCCTTCGCCTTGGCGCTCGAGGCCCAGCGCCGCCGCCATGCGCTCTACCACTACCTGCCCCAGGACCTCAGCCTCAGGGACGGCCGCGTCATCGCCCGGGCGCGGGAGCTGGTGGTGCGGCGCAGGAAAGGCCGCCATTTCACCCTGGGCGCGCCTGAGATCATCGATCTGGCGTCCCTCGATATCGTGATGATGCGCCAGGACCCGCCATTCGACATGGCCTATATCACCGCCACCCATCTGTTGGAGCATGTCCACCCCCAGACCCTGGTGGTCAACGACCCGGTCCATGTGCGCAACGCCCCGGAGAAGCTGTTCGTCACCCACTTCGCCGGCTTGATGCCGCCGACCCTGATCACCGCCGACCGCGCCCAAATCCTGGATTTCCGCGCCCAGCACGGCGACATCATCTTAAAACCCCTGTTCGGCAATGGCGGCGCCGGGGTGTTCCATGTGACCGCGGGCGACGAGAACATGAACGCATTGCTCGAAATGTTCACCGAGCTCTACCGCGAGCCCATCATCGCCCAGCGCTACCTGCCGGAAGTTAGAGACGGCGACAAGCGCATCATCCTGATCGACGGCGAGGCCAAAGGCGCCATCAACCGGGTGCCGGCCAAGGGCGAGAGCCGGGCCAATCTCCATGTCGGCGCCCGGGCCGAGAAGGCCACACTCGAGCCCCGCGACTTGGAGATCTGCGACGCCATCGGCCCGACCTTGAAGGAGCTTGGCCTGATCTTCGTCGGCATCGATGTCATCGGCGGCTACTTGACCGAGATCAACGTCACCTCGCCCACCGGCATCCAGGAGATCGACCGCTTCGACAAGGTCTCGCTCTCATCCGACATCTGGGACGCCATCGAAGCGCGGTTCAAAAGCCAGCACGAGACAAGGCCGGCTTGAAGGGCAACATCGCCCGCGCCACCAACCCGGTTATCTTTTGTGGCGTTGTGTGACGGTTCGGCATAAAGTCCCCCTAGAAGCGACAAAGAAGAACGCGGGTTGGGGAGGATTCATGGTCGCGCGCATCGCCACCGTGGCGTTCCAGGGCATCGAGGTCCTGGCGGTGGACGTTCAGGTCCAGATGTCGGCGGGGCTGCCGGCCTTTTCCATCGTCGGGCTGCCCGACAAGGCGGTGGCGGAATCCCGCGAACGGGTGCGCGCCGCGTTGGGCGCCATGGGCCTGGCGCTGCCGCCCAAGCGCATCACCGTCAATCTGGCGCCGGCGGACCTCATCAAGGAAGGCAGCCACTTCGATCTTCCGATCGCACTCGGCCTCCTGGTCGCCATGGACGTGCTGCCCGCCGACGAGCTCGCGGGCTATGTCGCCCTCGGCGAGTTGGCGTTGGATGGCGCCATCAGCGCGGTCTCCGGGGTGCTGCCCGCCGCGATCGGCGCCCATGGCCGGGATCTCGGGCTGATCGCGCCCCAGGCCCAGGGCGGCGAGGCCGCCTGGGTCGAGGGGCTCGAAGTGCTGGCGCCGGCGGATTTGTTGCAACTGGTCAACCATTTCAAGGGCACCCAGGTGCTGAGCCCGCCGGTGCCGCTGATGGCCGACGCCCCGGGACTGGGCCCCGACCTCAAGGACATCAAGGGCCAGGAGACCGCCAAGCGCGCCTTGGAGATCACCGCCGCCGGCGGCCATAATTTGCTGATGATCGGCCCGCCCGGCTCCGGCAAGTCGATGCTGGCGTCCCGCCTCGCCGGATTGCTGCCGCCGCTCGACCCCGCCGAGGCGCTCGATGTCAGCATGATCCATTCCTTGGCCGGTATGCTGACCGATGGGCGTCTGTTACGCCAGCGGCCGTTCCGCGATCCCCACCATTCGGCGTCCCTGCCGGCGCTGGTCGGCGGCGGCCAGAAGGTGCGGCCGGGCGAGATATCG
>JAZFWG010000216.1:0-5808 GCA_036448135.1 Alphaproteobacteria bacterium | reverse complement strand
TGCGGATGTTGACAAAGACCGTTCCCAGTTCTTTAACCCCAAATTGTTGAATTTTTGTAAACAGCAAGTTTCCGGCCCTGCGCCGGTGCCGGACCCAGTTCAGCCTTCATATCTTGACCGAAGCCATGATGCCTTCGGGGAAGATGTCCTCCGGCGCCACGTGCTTGTGGGCGATGCCCTGCTCATAGGCGTAAAGCAGGAAGGCCTCGAGGGTGGCGCGGTTGGGTTCGATGCCATAGGGGAAGATGTCGCCGCCGAACTTTTCGTGCATTTTCTCGGTGTAGTCGGTCAGCCACGGGATCGGATAGCGCGAGACGCTGATCTCCATGGCGCGGTCGATGCTGCGCCGTTTCGATTCTTCGAACGCGTTCAACAGGTTGCGCGCCACCCAGGGGGTCTTTTCGAGCACATCCTTGCGCAGCGCGATGATATGCATGATGGGAAAGATGTTGGTGCGGTCGTAGAATTCCTCCTCGATCTCCTGGTAGTTGGGGAACAGGCGCACGACGTCGGGATGCTTCTGCAGATAGACCTTGGGGGCGCGGGCGATCATGACGCAATCGAGCTCGCCGCTGGCGATCATGCCGCTCAGGGTCTTGTCGGGGACAGGCGTCAGGCGTACCCCCTTGGGCAGGCTGAGCTCGACCTTCTCGATGCGCCCGGCCTCGTCGGTGCCGGCCTGGTACCAGTCGATGTCCTGAAGGGCGACGCCGGCCTCGTGCTGGAGCCAGCCGCGGGTATAGACCGCGGCGCTTTGCGCCCATTCGGGCACGCCCACCTTCTTGCCCGCCAGGTGTTCAGGCCTTGTGATGCCCGCCTTCTTGTTAACGTAGAACGAGGAGAACCGGAACATGCGCGAGGGGTACACCGGAAGGCCGATGATGTCGGGCTCGTCCCTCGTCGCCTGGGCGATGAACTTGGCGAAGCTGAGCTCGGAGACCTCCCATTCCCGGTTGAAGGTGAAGCGGGAGAACACCTCGTGGATGTCCATGGTGAGATAGGTGGCTTCGATGCCTTCGGCCTTGACCTCGCCGATGCGGAAATCCCGCAAATGATCGTAATCGCTGGTGGCGACGGTCAACTCAACCTTGTTCATGTCCTCCCCCTGCCCGGCACGATCGCGGCCCGGGCTTTTGTTGTTGATCTGCCACCAGGCCACCAAGCGGGTGCGGCGGGTGCGAATTCGCTATCACAATAACGCTGGCACATCAACGGGGCCGCGTCAGCAGCCCCGTGGATTGATAAGATGGATCGACCGGATTTGAACCGAAGGACGCCCATGGGCGGACGCCGGAGGTGCCTGGCGCCCCCGGCCGGCCGGTTACGCGCTTTGTTGCAGCCTTTCGGTCAGGCTCTTGATCTCGCCGCGCACGATCTCCAGGTTGCGCCGGGCGTCCCGTTCCTCCTTGGCGAAGCGGGCCATGCTGGTTTCATGGCCCAGCCGCGAAGCGTTTAGGGTTCCGGCGAGATCTGCCAATTCCAGCTTCATGCGGTCGGTTTCCTTGGCGTGCTCGGCCCTGAGCAGGCTTAACGCCACATCATGTTCGCGTTTGGCCCGTTCCCCGATCTCCTTCGACAGCTTGTCGCGGCGCTGCTCCAGGGTCTTGACTTCCTTTTCGGCCTCGACCGCGAGTTCCAACATTTCGCCGACCTGGTTGAGGGCCTGGCGTTCCTTGTTGATCTCTTCGATGATCTTGATGGCGTCCTTGTACCGCATGTCATGCTCCTACTATTGACCTACTATTGACCTACTATTGACCTACTATTGATTGGCGGTTTTAAAATTCGATGAATTTCCCGTTTTGGCGACCGCTGCGGGTTTCACCACCGTGGCATGGATCCAGCCTTTGAACCCGTTGGCGCCATCGAACGTCACCTTGATCCAATGGCCCTGGCGCTTGAGGACATAGAGCTTGGCGCCCTTAGGCGCCTTGGCGATGACATTGGAATCGATATCAGGCAGCGAGCGGATATTGGCCATGGTCGCCGTGACCGATAGCATCTCCTTGGCGGCGTCGATCGCGGCCTTGGCGTTGGCGGGGGCGATGGTGGACGCCATGCCCGGACCGGCGGCTTGCGTGTCCGCGGCCATACCCAGCATGGCGGTATAGGTTTCGCCGACCCACATCCGCGGTGGCGGCGCCATGAGCAGACCCACCGCGATGCAGGCGGCGGCCCAATGCCAGGGACGGCTGAACACGTGCTTGGCCCCGGGCTTCTCTTCCCCAGCATCGGACCCAGAATCGGGCTCTGTCTCCGACGCTTCTTCGCTCTGGCGGTGGTCTTCCTGTTCGGCCAAGTGTTCGGCCTCGGCAAGCTGTTCGCCCTCCTGCTCGGCACGCTCCATCTCCGCGAACAGGGTGGCGAATTCACCCCCCAGGCCGGGCGGTTCGTTTGCCGGCGCGGGCGCGGCGGCCGCAATCTTCTGGCTTCCTTGGGGTTGGGCCCGGGGGGCGTCGGCCCGGGGCGGTTGTGTTTGCACCGCCCCCATGCCGGCCTCTGGTGTCTCGACCGCGGAACCGGTGGTGGCGGGATGCGGCGCAGCCGCGGCCTTCCATTCGGCTTCGACTGCCTTGAGGCGCGCTTCCGCCGCGGCCTTCCATTCCGCTTCGGCGCTATCGAGTCGCGCTTCCGCCTGGGCGGCCCAATCGGCCTCGTGGGCAGTGAAATGAAGCTCCATCTCCTTGGCCCACTCGACCTTGGCGACTTTGAGGCGCGCCTCGGTCTCGGCCATCCATTGGGCCTTGGCCGCCGCCAGTTCCTTTTCGTGATCCGCCTTGACCACCTCGCCTGCTGCGCGCAGGCGGTGAAGATCTTCCGATCTTTCCGCCTCAAGTGCCGTGAAGCGCTCTCTGCTTTCTTGCTCCCATTGGCTCTTGGCCGCGGCCAGGCGCTCATCCGCCGCGGTCTTCCAGGCCGCCGCCGCGTCGCCGAGACGGTGTTCCATATCTTTTGACCAGGCGGTCTTGGCCTGGGCAAGTCGTTTGTCGGTTTCCGCCTGCCAATGGGTGCCCAAAGCCGCCAGGTCTCGTTCGCGCTTCGCCGTGCGTTTCTCCGAAGCCGCCGTGAGACGCCGCCGGTCCTCGTCCCGTTCGGCCGCCACCGCCGCCAGGCGACGGGAGATGTCCTGGTCCCATTGGCCCTTGGCGGCGTCGAGACGCTGGGACGCATCCGCCTTCCAGGCCTTCTCGGAGTCTCCAAGGGTGCGGCCAATTTCTTTCACCCATTTGGCCATGGCACCATCGAGATGCTTTTGCGCTTCCGCCTTCCAGGTCGCCTCTCCGGCATCGAGGCGGCGGTTCACGTCTTTCGCCCACTTGGCCAAGGCGCCATCGAGACGCCTTGAAGCTTCACCGGACCAGGCTGCCTCGCCGGCGCCAAGGCGGCGGTCCACGTCTTTCGCCCATTGGATCAAGGCGTCATCGAGGCGCTTCGAGGTTTCACCGCTCCAGGCCGTCCCGGCTTCGCCGAGGCGACGATCGACATCTTTCGTCCATTTGGCCAGGGTGCCTTCGAGGCGCTTCGAAGTTTCGGCCATCCAGCCGGTCTCGGCCTCGCCCAGGCGGTGTTCCATATCTTGCGCCCATTTGGCAAGACTGCCTTCGATATGCTTAAGCGCGTCCGCCTTCCAGGCCGCCTCGCCGGCGCCAAGGCGATGGTCGACGTCCTTGGTCCATTTTTTCAAGGCAACTTCAAGGCGCTTTGACGTCTCGGAGGTCCAAGCCTTCTCGGCGTCGCCGATGCGGTGATCGACGTTCTTGGTCCAAGCCGCCAGGGCATGGTTGAATCGCGCCTCGGCTTCGGCTTTCCACTCAGCGGCGGCGGCGGCAAGGCGGTGGGTGACCTCTTCCGTCCATTGAAGCTTGGCGTCCTTGAGACGGGCCTCGGTCTCGGCCTTGGCCGCGATCCGGGCTTGCGCCAGAACCCGTATCTGTTCGGCCTGGGCCTGGGCCATGGCCTGATCCTGGTGCTCTTTTTGACCGGCACCGTGATGGGGTTGGACCGTGATCATCCGCGTCGCCACTTGGGCGAGTTGAAGATCGGCCTCCTCGGCCCAGTGGCTCGCCGTATCCTTGATCCGTGCCTCGGCTTCTGTCTTCCACTCGGCCTCAGCCGTGGCAAGACGGTCTTCGATCTCGCGGCTCCACCCGGCCATGGCGTCCTTAAGCCGCGTTTCGGCCTCGGCCTTTATGTCTTTTCCGCCGTTGGCGATGCGGTCTTCGGTCTCGCGGCTCCACCCGGCCACGGCGTCCTTAAGCCGCGTTTCGACCTCGGCCTTTATGTCTTTTTCACCGTTGGCGATGCGGTCTTCGGTCTCGCGGCTCCACCCGGCCACGGCGTCGGCAAGGCGCTTCGAAGTCTCGTCCTGCCATTGGGATTCCGCCGCCGCCAGGTCATGCTCATGGGCGACCTTGCCCTTGTCCGAGGCCTCCGTCAGGCTGCGGATTTCGTCGGCCTTGCGCGCGGCTTCCACCGCGGCCAGTTCCCTGTCGACCTCATCACGCCAATTGCGCTCGGCCTCGCGAACACGCTTTTCGGCCTCTGCCTTCCACTCGTCCTTCACCGCCGCCAGGCGCGCTTCGATTTCCTCGGTCCACTGGACCCTGGCATTGCGCAACCGGGTCTCCGCCTTGGCCTGCCATTGCGCCTCGAATGCGGTCAAGGCATCGTCAAAGGCCTCCTCTTGGCGTGCCTTGATATTTCCGATCCGGGTCTTTGCGATTGCCGGGGTTTTCCTATTCGCAGGCTTGGTCTTTGGCGGCATCGTATGTTGTGGCGGTGTCACACCGGTGTCTTGGTGCGCCGCCGAACCCGCACCGTTGCCGTTTGCCTTGGCCTTGGGTGGGGTCCCGTTGTTAGTCCCGTTGCCGTTGTTGGTTTCGCTCAGCAGCCTTGCCGCATTGCGGTTGGCCTCCACCAGATCGACGGGCTGCCGATCACCATTAGCCCGGGCGGCCTTGATTTCTTCGGCGAACGATTTGGCATCGACATCCACATAGCGAGCCAAGCGCTTTTCCGCGGCGTTGGCCTCGGATTTCGACTTGATCCGTTTCAAAAAACCATTCGATTTGGCCATGGTTTAGCTTCTGCCTCTATCTCGCCTCAGACTTTTCTGACATGCCCCGAAATGCCGTTCAGCTTTTTGCCACGCCACCTTTGCAGGTTGGCTCCGAGCTTATGGGGCCATGTGTGCTCAGCAGCGGCCAGGCGGCGGGCGGCTTCGGCCCTCCACTCGGGGACCTCCTTATTCGAATGATCCGCGCCGTTTGTGGTTTTGGCCGCCTTGACGTTGGCGTCCTTCAAATCATTCGCGCCCTGTTTTGGCGCGGCCATCAAAGCCTTCATGGAGGACATCAATTTAAATTTTTCCTTGGCGCGCCGTTCGCAATCGACATCGATATAACGCTGTAGCCGCATCTCAGCGGCGCTGACGGTGCCCGGCTTTTTCTTTCCCAAGAGTCTGTTTCGCTTGGCCATGGTGCAAGCCTCCACCCGATATCTTGGTCCGTTGCCGCGCCATGACGAATTCCGGCGCGCTCATAACATTAGATTAAAATTCGATTAATTAAAGCGGAAATCTATAAGTAAAGTCAAGTGTTTTAGCAAAATTTTAAGTAAATATTGTTAACCATTACACTTAACTATTAACAATATCTGCCCAAAAGCCGGGACTTTTCCTGTCTTTTACTGCAGGATGGCGTCGATTTCATGGAAAATTAGAGATGACAGCGCCCTGGCCAGGGGTGGGGATGGGCTCAGATGAGCCCACCATCCCCGGCCGCGACCCACAAGAGGCGCAATGCCAGG
>JAZFWG010000215.1:0-9521 GCA_036448135.1 Alphaproteobacteria bacterium | reverse complement strand
CCTGCTCCATGGCGATGTAGTTGTAGGCCGCGCCATCGCCCATGAAGCGGCGCAGCTTGCGGTCGATGGCGGCGTCGATGTCGATGTCGATTGCACCGTGAACGTGGCTGCGGAAACCGAGTTCCTTATAGGTCTCGCAGAACCGGATTCCCGATCGCGTTGCCTTCAGCGACCGGATGACCTCAGCGGTGTTGTTGCCGAGGCTGGATACGATGCCCAGGCCGGTGACGACAACCCGCCGCATGCCGGTTACGGCCCTAGGCCGTTTTCTGCGAGAACAAGCCGACCTTCAGGTCGTTGGCCTCGTAGATCGGCTTGCCGTCGACGCTCACGATGCCGTCGGCGACCCCCATGACGAGCTTGCGCAGGACCACCCGCTTCAGGCTGAGGTGGTAGCGGATGAGCTTGGCGCCGGGTTCGACCATACCGGTGAACTTGACCTGGCCGACGCCAAGCGCGCGGCCCTTGCCGTGGGCGCCGAGCCAGCCCAGGAAAAAACCGACAAGCTGCCACAGCGCATCGAGCCCGAGACAGCCCGGCATCACCGGATCGCCGTCGAAATGGCAGCGGAAGAACCAGAGGTCGTCCTTGATGTCCATCTCGGCGATGACCTCGCCCTTGTCGTGTCCGCCGCCGCGGTCGACGATCTTGGTGATGCGGTCAAACATCAGCATCGGCGGCAAAGGTAATTGTGCGTTGCCCAGGCCGAACAGCTTGCCGTGCGCGCAAGTGATAAGGTCCTCGTAGCTAAAACTGCTTTTCTGTGTCATCAAACCGAGCCTCAGTGAATTTCCCAGAGCGGCCGAGCCCGATACATGCGCAAGCGAAAGCCGACGCGGCCGGGGTGCCGCCTTCCGCGCGGATTATAGCACAAGTGGCAGCGATGCCTATTTTAAGCATTCAACATAATCGCCGACAATATTGCGGTCACACTTTATTAAGCGGGATCACGTCTCCCTATATTACCAAACCATGATCGCCAAGCCACGGTAGGGGAACTGGTCGATCGGAGTCTTGCCGGGGAATGCATCCAACCAGTTTGAATTTATTCCAATAAGCGGTTTATTGATTTGTTGTTTTTACGATTTATTTCACCATATAAAAAAACAGCCATGGCTGTTGTTGGTCTGAAGCGGCGCTTGGTCACGAATTTCGGTTGAAGGTTTAGGATCCGACACCATGAAAAACAGTTGCCAAAAGTTAACGTTGTTCCCCAAGGGTAGCTATTGTAGCGTCCCGTAAGTGATTTATCCGGACGCGATGACACCAAATTTTGATGAAACGGATTGAGTGTTGAAGGGCAAATAGCCGTGGACCGTCCTTACTGTCATATCCTGGACCGCCTCAAGACGGTGGGCCTGCGTCCGACCCGTCAACGCCTGGCGCTCGCCAAATTGCTGTTCGATGGCGGCAAACGCCACGTTACGGCGGAGCAACTCCATAACGAGGCGTTGGGCCAAGGGGTCCGGGTGTCCCTCGCCACCGTCTATAACACCCTCCACCAGTTCACCGATGCCAATTTCCTGCGCGAGATCATCGTCGATGCGGGGCGGTCCTATTTCGATACCAACACCACCGACCACCATCACTTCTTTTTCGAAGACACCCGTGAGCTCTTGGATATCGCCAAGGACGACTTGAGCTTCGCCAATCTGCCGAAGCCGCCAAAAGGCACCGACGTCAAATGCGTGGATGTGATCATCCGCGTCGAAAATTCCCACAATTCCTGAACCTTTTCTGCCGGCGCTAAATTTAGTTTAGAGGAATTCTAAACTATTGACACGTTGCGTCGATCGGTCCATAAGGTATGGGTCTGGGCATAATGCCGTAGACCGATCCCATTCTGAGAACCGCACCATTCCACTGCGTGAAGGAGAAAGAAAATGGCGTCCTTGAAGGACAGCAAGACCGAAGAAAATCTGAAAGCGGCGTTTGCCGGTGAATCCCAGGCCAACCGCCGCTATCTGTATTTCGCCCAGAAGGCGGATGTGGAAGGCTACAACGATGTATCAGCGGTGTTCCGGTCCACCGCCGAAGGCGAGACCGGACATGCCCATGGTCATCTCTCCTATCTGGAAGAGACCGGCGACCCCGCCACCGGCGAGCCCATCGGCCCGACCCCCGACAACCTCAAGGCCGCGATTGCCGGCGAAACCTACGAATACACCAACATGTATCCCGACATGGCCAAGACCGCCCGGGATGAGGGTTTCGACGAAATCGCCGACTGGTTCGAGACTCTCGCCAAGGCCGAGAAGTCCCATGCCGGCCGGTTCCAAAAGGCGCTCGATACCCTCTGAGCCCCAAGCGACACCACGATTTAGTTGGTAATGAGGGGGGCGCCAATGCCCCCCTTCTTGCTAATTCCCATCGCCATGGACAGTGAACGGAGCGGGGTAGATGGTTGAAGGTGGCCTCAAAGCACCGATGCGCCATCCGGTCGACTGGCACAACCCGGATTTCTTCGACGCGGATTCGCTCGACGCCGAAATGCGCCGGGTGTTCGACATCTGTCACGGCTGCCGGCGTTGCTTCAACCTGTGCGACAGTTTTCCGCGCCTGTTCGACCTCATCGACGCTTCCGATACCGGCGAGCTCGATTCGGTCGCGAGCGCGGATTTCACACCCGTCGTCGACGCCTGCACGCTGTGTGACATGTGTTTCATGACCAAGTGCCCCTATGTGCCGCCCCATGAGTTCAATCTCGATTTCCCCCACCTCATGTTGCGCGCCCGCGCCATCGATTCCACCCGCGGCAAGGTCGGCTTCGCCGCCCGCCAACTGACCGAGACCGACCGCAATGGCCGCCTGGCGCGGCTGGCGGCGCCGCTGATCAATTGGGCGACCCGGCGCGGCAATTGGCTGACGCGGCCGATCCTGGAACTTGTCGCCGGCATCCACCGCGATGTGGAACTGCCGAGCTTCCATGCCAAGACCCTGATGGCACGGGCCAAGCTTGAGGCCGCCGAAATTGACCACGCCGCCCCCGCCCAGGGCCGCAAGGCGGTGATCTTCGCCACCTGTTTCGTCAATTACAACAACCCCAAGGCCGGCATGGCGGCGCTGGGCGTCTTGGCCAAGAACGGTGTTGCGGCCGTTCTCGCCTATCCCGGCTGCTGCGGCATGCCGCAGCTGGAACATGGCGATCTTGAGCGGGTTGCCGGCCAGGCGCGCAAGGTGGCGGCCCATTTCAAGGACCATATCGCCCAGGGCTATGACGTCATCGCCCTGGTGCCGTCCTGCGCCCTGATGCTCAAATCCGAATGGCCTTTGTTGTTGCCCGACGACGAGGACATCAAACGCCTTGCCCAGGCCACCCGCGATATCTGTGAATATGTCGTAGATATTGCCGCCAATGAAGGCATGGCGGCGGGCCTCTCTCCGGTTGAGGGCGGTGTTTCTCTCCACATCGCCTGCCATGCAAGGGCCCAGAATATGGGCCACAAGGCGGCGGACATGCTGCGGCTGATCCCCGGCATGGATCCCGACGTGCTGGAGCGCTGCTCGGCCCATGGCGGATCGGTGGGGATCACCAAGGACTATTTCGAGACCGCGGTGAAGCTCTGCCAACCGGTGGCGAAGCGCGCTGCCGAGCAGGGAAACGCCTATGTCTGTTCCGAATGCCCCTTGGCCGGCAAGCATGTGGTCCAGTGCATGGAAAGCATGGAACAGGACGCCACCGGGACCGTCGAGCACGCCCCCGGCCATCCCATCGAAATCCTCGCCCAGGCCTACGGCATCGATCTCGAGGCCGCGCGGTGACCGCCAAGCCCCACCTCATCACCCGGGCCGACATCATGGATATGGACGCCTACGCCAAGGTCCGCGACTTACGCCGCAAGCGCATCATCGAGATCAAATGCCATCGCCGTGTCGCCGTCGGGCCCTTCGCCACCTTCCATTTCGAGAGTTTCGACACCATGTGGCATCAGATCCACGAGATGCTCTATGTCGAAAAGGGTGGCGAGGACCAGATCGAAGGCGAGCTCGAGGCCTTCAACCCGCTGGTCCCCAAGGGCCAGGAGCTGGTTGCGACATTGATGTTCGAGATCGTGGATCCAGAGCGCCGGCTACGCGCCTTGGCCAGTCTCGGCGGTGTCGAGCACACGGTCACCTTAAGCCTCGATGGTGAGGAGTTTGCCGCCGAACCCGAAGGAGACATGGAGCGCACCACCGCCGAAGGCAAAACCTCGGCGGTCCATTTCCTGCACTTTGCCCTGCCGCCGGGTGCGGTCACAGCCTTCAAGATCCCAGACGTGCGGGTGGTGTTGGCCATCGGCCACGAGAACTATGCCCACATGACGGTGCTGCCGGAAAAGCTGCGCGCCGAACTCGCCACCGATCTGGACTAAAAACTGCGGCAGTCCGTCATTTCTTGGCGCCGTCGGCCGCCCGCGCCCCCCAGAATTCCCCCTTGCGCAGCCAGCCGCTATGTCCCGAGGCCTGGATTTCGCACCAGCTTTTCGCGCACTGCAACAGCTCGGCCACCACACCGGGTTCCAGGCGCGCCACGGTTTCGGCACCGGCGGCGGGTTTGCTGTGCAACCTGCGCACCAGCCCCGTCACCAGCACGGTGCGCCGGCCCGATAGCAAGGAGCGGTGGACCCAACCGACGGTTCCCTGCCAGTCGCGCACTTTGCGCCAGGTGTCGAATTCGGCCACGATCTCGATGGGGAAGCTGCGGCGTTTGAACACCCATTCGACGGGATAACGCACCCCGGGGCCGGTACGCACATTAACCTCCGCCGAGCGCAGGGAGGCGAAACGCGGCAAGGGCCGGCCCGAGCGTTTCCCCCGTGGCTTGGCCTGGGGGGTTTTGGCTGCGGGTCCCGGCGTTGCGGCTGCGGGGTTGGCGGCTTTGGATTGGGCAATCTCGGCCACCGCCCCGGCCGCCGCCGCCCGCGCCATCGGCGCCAAAGCCCAGACTGTCAAGACCGCTAGGCCCGCCAAGCCCGCCGGGACCATTGGCGCCGTCCGCCATGCTCTCCGGTCAGACAAGAATTGTCGCTCCGTGATTCGAGGCGTCGGCGAGAAAACTGACGATGCCGCCCTCGGTATAGGTGATGTCGCGGCGCAGATCCGCCACCGTCATGTCCACGGCGCGCAGACCCATCTCGCAGACCATGAACTTGACCTCGAAGCTGATGCAGGCGCTCAGCAATTCATCGAAGCTGGCGATGCCCCGGGAGGCGAATTGGCCGTCCGCCGCCTCGGCGGTTGCGCAACCGTCCGCAATGCCTGGGGTCACCGGGGTATCATGCCAGCCCGGCGCGCCGCCGGGAGCGGCCTTGCCGAGGGCGCGGATCGCCCCCATGGTGAAGAACAGGGTCACCGGCCGGTTCACCGCGGCGGCAGCGGCGGCCATGGCCAGGGCGTAATGGATGCGGTGGAAGTCGCCGGAAAACACCACGACGGAAAGCTTGTCCGGACTTGCTTGGCTCCCGGTGCCTTCTGGCTCAGCCGCCATGTTGGGTAAGATCCTTGATCGTCGGCGCCTCTCCGCAAAGGGGACAGGACGGGTCGGGCTTGAGCCGCACCTTGCGGAAGGTTGTCCCCAACGCATCGTAGATCAACAGCGATCCCGAGAGGCTGTCGCCGATGCCGAGCAATTCCTTGAGCACCTCGGTGGCCTGAATCGAGCCCACCGCGCCGGCGATGGCGCCGAGCACCCCACCCTCGGCGCAGGTCGGAATCAGGCCCGGCGGCGGCGGTTCGGGGAACATGCAGCGGTAACAGGGATGGTTGCCGCCAAGATGGGCCTTGAAGGTCGAAACCTGTCCCTCGAACCGCAACAGCGCCGCCGACACCAGGGTCTTTTTGGCCATATAGCAGGCGTCATTGACCAAAAAGCGGGTTTCGAAATTGTCGCTGCCGTCGGCGACCACATCGTAATTCTCCATCAGTTCAAAGGCGTTGTCGGCGGTGATCCGGGTCTCATGGGTGACGAGGCGGACCTCGGGATCGACCGCTTCGATGGCCTGGCGCGCGCTTTCGACCTTGGCGGTGCCGATGCGCCCGGTGGTGTGGATGACCTGGCGCTGGAGATTCGAGAGATCGACCACATCGTCGTCGACGATGCCGAGGGTGCCGACACCGGCGGCGGCAAGATACAACAAGAGCGGCGAACCGAGCCCGCCGGCGCCGATGACCAGGACCCGCGAGCGCAAAAGCTTGGCCTGGCCCTCACCGCCGACCTCGGCGAGGATGATATGGCGGGCATAGCGCTCAACCTGATCGGGGCGAAATTCCATGGCGTGCTCGGTCCCGGCGGTCATAAATTGTTGAACAAGGGCGTCGAAAGGTAACGCTCGGCGAAGGAGGGAAGGATGACGACAATGGATTTCCCCTCCATGTCCGGCCGGGCGCCGATCTCAATCGCCGCCGCCAGCGCCGCGCCGGACGAAATCCCCACCGGCATGCCCTCCAACAGCGCCGCCTTGCGGGCGGTGGCGAAGGCGGTCTCGTTGCCGATGCGCACGATCTCGTCGATCAACTCGGTGTTGAGGATCTTGGGCACGAACCCGGCGCCGATGCCCTGGATCTTATGGGGACCAGGCAGCCCGCCCGACAGCACCGAACTGTCTTCCGGCTCGACGGCGATCATCTTGACTCCGGGCTGGCGTGATTTCAAGAACTCGCCGATACCGGTCAAGGTGCCGCCGGTGCCGACGCCCGAGACCACGGCGTCGACATTGCCCTCGGTGTCGCGCCAGATCTCCTCGGCGGTGGTGCGGCGGTGAATCTCGGGATTGGCGGGGTTCTCGAACTGCTGAAGGGTGATCGCATCGGGCAGTTCACGGCACAGAGCTTCGGCGCGGGCGACCGACCCCGCCATGCCCTCGGCGGCGGGGGTAAGCTCAAGTTCCGCGCCCATCAGGGCCAGCATCTTGCGGCGCTCCTCGGACATGCCTTCCGGCATGATCAGGATCAGCCGGTAGCCTTTGGCGGCGCAGACGAAGGCAAGGGCGATGCCGGTGTTGCCCGAGGTCGGTTCGATCAGCACCGTATCGGGGCCGATACGGCCATCGGCCTCGGCGGCCTCGACCATGGCGAGGCCGATGCGGTCTTTGACCGAGCCCAGGGGATTGAAGAATTCGAGCTTGCCCAGCAGCTTGGCCTTGCAGCCATCGAGCGCCGACATCTTCCGGAGATAGACCAGCGGTGTGTTGCCGATGGTCTCAAGAATGCCGTCATAGATGCGCCCCCGGCCAAGGGCAGCATTGGGGCCACCGCCGCTGCGGTTGTTCAGGCCATCATTGGCCGGAATCGACGCCATCACGCTTTCCCCGTTGGTTAGGCCTAAATGGTGAAATCCAAACGCCTGTGCGCTTCACTTTCGATATTCTCTTTATTGGCTTTCAGACACAGATCTTCGATCGACACCTGGTCCAGGTCCTTGAGGAATTTTTCCTGCATCTCCTGCCACATCGGTTCCATCACCCGGCTGCCCAAGTCCGACGCCGGGGTTGAGTTGTCTTCTTCCTCGAGCCCGGAAATCACCCGGGTGATATCGCCGACGGTAATGCGGCGGCGCTCCCGCGCCAGGATGTAACCGCCCCGCGGCCCGCGCACGCCGGTCAGCACTCCGGCCCGCACCAATTGCTGCAGGACCTGTTCAAGATAACGCTGGGGGATGTTCTGGCGTTGGGTGATGTCGCGGCTTTGCACCGGCTGGCCGCCGGCGTTGAAGGCAATATCGACGACGGCTTCGACGGCGAAAAACAGCTTGTTTGAAAGATTGAGCATGGCTGTTACATCCCGCCGGTGCCGGTGGAGCCGAACCCGCCGCTGCCGCGCACGCTCTCCGGCAGCTCGGTGACGCGGCGCCATTGCACGCGGCCCACCGGGGCGATCACCATTTGCGCGATGCGCAGCCCGCGGCTGACGGTGAAAGGCGCGTCCCCGAGATTGGCGAGGATGACGGCGATCTCGCCGCGATAATCGGCGTCGATGGTCCCCGGGCTGTTGAGGATGGTGATGCCGGATTTCGCCGCAAGGCCGGACCGGGGCCGGACCTGGGCCTCAAAACCGGAGGGAAGCGCGATGGCGACGCCGGTGGGAATCATGGCGCGGCTTCCGGCTGCGATGATGACATCACCCGCCACCGCCGCCAGCAAATCGACCCCGGCGCTGTCTGCGGTGGCATAGGCGGGCAGCGCCAGGCCCTCGGCGTTGGCGAGTTGCCGGATGGGGACGAAAATTTCCTGTGGTGAGGGCACGTTACGGCTTTTGGGCCAATGTGGCCGAGATCTGGCGCACCAGCCGGTCGGCGACGGCGTCCTTGGTCATTTTGGGCCAGCTTTCGACCTTATCGTCGGTGATCAGATGGACAATATTGTCGTTGCCGCCAAAGGTGCCGGCGGCTGCGGAGACGTCATTGGCGACGATCCAGTCGCAACCCTTCATGCCCAGTTTGGCGCGGCCGTTGGCGATAATGTCCTCGGTCTCGGCGGCGAAGCCGACCACCAGGCGCGGGCGGCGGTTGCCCGGCTCGGAGAGCCGCGACAAAATATCGGGGTTTTCCACCAACTCGAGGGCAGGCGGCGTGGATTTGCCCCGGCGGGTCTTCTTGATCTTTCGGGTCTCCGGGTGTTTGGGGCGCCAGTCCGTGACCGCCGCCGCGCACACCGCGACATCGGCGGGCAGCGCCTTCTCGCAGGCCGCCAGCATGTCCGCCGCCGATTCCACATGCACCGTTTCCACCCCCAAGGGGTCGGGCTGGCCGACCGGTCCCGAGACCAAGATGGTGTCGGCGCCGAGGCGATGGAGCGCCCGGGCGATGGCATGGCCCTGTTTGCCCGACGACCGGTTGGCGACGAAGCGCACCGGATCGATGGCCTCATAGGTGGGGCCGGAAGTGACCAGGGCGCGGCGTCCCTTCAACGGCGTCTTGCCCGCGGCGGCGGCTTGGAAATAGTCCCCGATCGCGCACACGATGTCTTCGACCTCGGCCATGCGGCCCTCGCCGGTCTCGCCGCAGGCCAGATCGCCAATGCCGGGGCCGACACGCATCACCCCGCGCGCCTCCAGGGTCTCCATGTTGCGGCGCGTCGCCCCATGGCCCCACATGAACTGGTTCATGGCCGGCGCCACCAGCACCGGGCTGTCGGCCGCCAACAGCGCCGTGGTGGCCAGGTCCGAGGCCAGGCCCATGGCCATCTTGGCCAGGAAATCGGCGGTCGCCGGCGCCACCACCACCAGATCGGCCTCGCGGACGAGGCGGATATGGCCCATCTCGCTTTCATCGGTGAGCGAGAACAGCTCGGAATAGACCTTTTGCTCGGATAGCGCCGAAACCGACAGCGGCGTGACGAATTCGGCCCCGGCTTTGGTCAGGATCACGCGCACATGGGCGCCCTCGTCGCGCAGGCGCCGGATCAGATCCAGGCACTTGTAGGCGGCGATGCCCCCGGTGATGATCAGAAGAATATGGCGTTTGTTCAACACGTTATGGTCCAGCGTAATTTACGAATGAAATCTGTGATTAATCTAGCGGTCTGGGTAGGTTTTTACAAGATGAA
>JAZFWG010000214.1:0-6154 GCA_036448135.1 Alphaproteobacteria bacterium | reverse complement strand
GCGGCGGCTCGGACATGCTGGAAAGCGGCAGCGTGCTCGCCGCCAGTGAACAGCTTCACGGCGATATCGCCAAGGCACTCTCCCGCGCCCAAACAAAACAGCCCAACAAAACATAAGTGAAATAAATTTTCGGCGCGCCATCATCGCGCATTTTGGCCGGTGCAAAACCGGGCGCTAAACCGGTTGTCCCCATAATTCCCCTGAGCTATGGTGGTTTATGTCGGGCTCTATGGCGTCAGTGGCGATGAACGCTACGGAGAGACGGCTGCTCCATGAATTTTCAGAAAGCGGTTGATTATATGTGGCGTGCGGCAAAAAAAATGGCGATGATTTCCGCCGTTGTGGGCACCGCCATGGCCCTTGCGCCATCGCTTCATGCTCAGCAGTTCACCATCGGTGGCAGTGGCAATCCCAGCATCGAGATCGATCTCAGCGTGATCGAGGGAAAGTCCGTCGCCCCCACGCCCCGGCTGCTTTTCCCTGGCGCCCGGCTCAAGCCGGATGAAGCGGTCGTGCTCAGGCCGCTGCCCCCCGGGGCCCGTGAGCGCATAACCAGCACGACCCTTTCCGGCCGTGGCCATGTCCACACCCGAGCCCGGAGACCGGCCCTGCAGCTGAAGCTGCCGCGCACCCGCCGCCCGGCCCGCACACCGCAACTGCGGTTGAAACCGTCGTCCGGCGTAACCGGATTGCAATTCCCCTCGCCGCCCCGGGTTAGGTTGCGCAAACCGCCGGCGAAGGCGAAAACATCCGCCAAGCCCCGCCGCAAGGTGACGGTGACACCCGCCAAACAAGCGAAGACGCCCCCTCCCCGGCGCGCCAAAGCAAAAGCGCCGCCCCGGGTCATGACCAAGAAGGTCGCAAGTAAGAAGCCAACCGCTCGGAAACCCCTAAAGAAAACGGCAAGGAAAGCTTTGCCGCCCCTGAAGACGGTAAGCCCGCCGCCGATGAAGGCGTCATCCAAGCCGGCGAAGACATCACCGGTCAAGGTGGCAAAAACGCCACCGCTGCCGGTCAAGGTGGAAAAAACGCCACCGCTGCCGGTCAAGGTGGAAAAAACGCCACCGCTGCCCAAGCCGGCCAAAAAAATACCGACACCAAGGCTGGCCGCGCCGCCGCCGCCACCGGACATTTCCAAGCCGCCTCGGCTGGCCCGTAGCGCGCCACCGAAAACGCCCAGGAAAACCATCAAGAAGGCCACGCCACCTCCACCGGCGCCGCTGTCAGGGCAGCAGATCGCGAGGCTGGTCCCGGCGGCGCCCAGCATCGCGCCGGGCACGGCACTGCGCATTCCCTTCCCGGACGACGTGGCCAAGCTGCCCACACAGGCCACCCCTGCTCTTCGGGCCCTGGCCCAGCGTCTCGCCAAGAACGACGCCATCAGGTTGCAGCTGAAGGCCTATGCCAGCGGCACCAAGGACACCGCCAGCCGGGCCCGCCGGCTTTCGCTGTCCCGGGCGCTGGCGGTGCGTTCCTATCTCATCAGGCAAGGCGTCCGCTCGACCCGGATCGATGTCCGCGCCCTCGGCAACAAGGCCGAAGGACACCCCGCCAACAGAGTCGATCTCATCGTCGTCAGCCGATGAGCGTATGCATGGGCTGCGGGCCGGGCGTTCCCATGGGCCAGACATCCTCATAGGTAAGTTATGTATCCCCTTCAACGCTATTTGACCCGCATGGCCATCTTCCTGGCGGCGATCGTCATGATCGTGAGCGTCCTGTTCTCTCCGCTCAAGAACGCCTTCTTCGCCAACGCCCCCTTGAACGGACTGATCCTCGGCGTGTTGTTGCTGGGCATCCTCTATGCTTTCCGCCAGGTCCTGACCCTCAAGGGCGAGGCCGATTGGATCGAGTCCTACCGCCGTGACAGGAACCCGGTTTCCGGCGCGACGCCGAAACTGCTGGCGCCGATCGCGACCATGCTCGGCGAACGCCGGGACGGAGCGCGCCTGTCGACCGCCTCTATGCGCGCGGTGCTCGACAGCATTTCCTCGCGCCTCGACGAATCCCGCGACATCTCGCGTTATCTCATCGGCCTTCTGATTTTCCTAGGCCTCCTCGGGACATTTTGGGGGCTTCTGCTCACCATCAATTCGGTCAATGATGTCATCTCCAACCTGTCGGTGGGCTCCGGCACTATGGGCGACATCTTCACCAATCTGAAAATCGGATTGAAAGCGCCCCTCGGCGGAATGGGGACCGCGTTCTCGTCATCCCTGTTCGGGCTCGCCGGTTCCCTGGTGCTGGGGTTTCTCGATCTTCAGGCCTCGCAGGCCCAGAACCGGTTTTACAACAACTTCGAGGAATGGTTGTCCGGCGTGACGCGTCTCAGCGGCGCCGCTCCGATCGGCGATGGTGAGCAGTCGGTCCCCGCCTATGTGGAGGCGCTTTTGGAGCAGACAGCGGAAAGCCTCGACGACCTTCGCCGCATCGTTTCACGCGGAGAGGAAAGCCGGATCGCCGCCAACACCAGCACCAACGCCTTGACCGAAAGGCTGAGCGCGCTGACCGACCAGATGCGCACCGAACAGAACCTGATGGAGAAGCTGGCGCAAAGCCAGTTGGATCTCCAGCCGGTGCTGGCGCGCCTCGCCGAGGCCACGCCGAAACAGGAGCAGGTCCTGGACGAGACCACCCGCGGCCACATCCGCAATATCGAGGTTTATCTGGCCCGGCTCCTCGAGGAGATGTCCAGCGGCCGCACCCAGACGGTCGAGGAACTCAGAAGCGAGATCAAGTTGCTGGCGCGCACCATCGCCGCCACCGACGAAAAGCGGTCCTGACCGTCCCATGGCCTTAGCCCGCAGCCGTCACCGCAGTCCTGAAAACATCTGGCCCGGCTTCGTCGACGCCCTCGCCACCCTGTTGATGGTGATCATGTTCCTGCTCACCGTCTTCATGCTGGCGCAGTTCTTCCTCAACGAAGCCTTGTCCGGACGCGATGAGGTGCTGGCGCGGCTCGAACGCCAGATCAGCGAACTGTCGGAACTGCTATCCCTCGAACGCCAGTCCAACACCTCATTGCGTCTTTCCATCTCTCAGATTTCCGACCAGCTGCAAAGCTCGACCGCGGAACGCGACACGCTTAGCACCACCGTCACCGAACTCACCGGCGAACGGGATGCGCTCAGCGCCAGCCTGGCCGAGATGACAAATCGCGCCGCCGCCGCCGCCGCCGAGGCCGAACGTGTCAGCGCCCGGATCGAGGACGCCTTCAAGGTGATCTCGGCGGACAAGGAGAAGATCGAGATCCAATTGCGTCAACTCGCCAGCCTCGAGCGCGACATCGGCGCCCTCCGTGCCCTGCGCAAGGACCTCGAGGCCCAAGTCGGGACCCTGGCGGCCAAGCTGGAAGACCGCGACAAGAAGGTCGCGGCGCTGGGTGAGGAACGCACGGCGCTGCGCGACCGCGCCAAGGAACTGGAAGCCAAGCTTTCCAGCGAACAGGAACGCACCCTTCTGGCCCAAAAGGAGATCAACAAGCGTGATGTCCGTTTGCGGGAATTGTTGGCCAGGGGGGCGAAAAGCGATGCGGCGCTGGCCGGGGAGAAATCGCTGTCGGCCAGACAGAAAAGCCGCCTCGACATCCTGATCCGCCAGATCGCCGAACTCAAACACCAACTCGCCCGCATCAGCAAGGCGCTCGAGGCCTCCGAGGCCAAGGCCGAGGAGCAAGGGGTCAAGATCGCGGACTTGGGCCGGCGGCTCAACATGGCGCTGGCGCGAAAGGTCGAGGAGTTATCCCGCTACCGTTCGGAATTCTTCGGACGTCTTCGCCAAGTGCTTGGAAATCAAGCGGGAATCCGTATCGTTGGCGACCGCTTCGTGTTCCAATCCGAGGTCCTGTTCCCTTCGGGCCTGGCCGAACTCAACCCCCGGGGCAAGGAGCAACTGGCCGGCCTGGCCCGCACCCTCAAGGAACTGGACAACAAGATTCCCGCCGACATCAGCTGGATCCTCAGGGTCGATGGCCACACCGACCGGGCGCCGATTCACACAGCAAAGTTTCCCTCGAACTGGGAGCTGTCGACGGCGCGGGCCATTACCGTGGTCAAGTTCCTGGCGCAAAACGGCATTCCTGAGAGCAGACTCGCCGCCACCGGCTTCGGGGAATTCCAGCCCCTGGCCAAGGGCAACGACCAGGAGAGCTACCGGCGCAACCGGCGCATCGAACTGAAACTGACCCAGCGTTAGAAGAATATCCGCTAGCTCAGGCTGGCCTCGGCGCCCTGCGGGGCCATGCCACCGTCACCGGCGCGGCCGACGTCGAACTGCAAGGCGGCGAGGCCGGCATAGAGCCCACCTTCGGCCATGAGCTCGTCATGGCTGCCCATGGCGTTGATGCGGCCCTGGTCCATGACGACGATGCGGTCGGCCTTGAGCACGGTGGCCAGGCGATGGGCGATGACGATGGTGGTGCGCTCGGCCATCAGCCGTTCCAGCGCGCCCTGCACCAACCGCTCGCTCTGGGCATCAAGCGCGCTGGTGGCCTCGTCCAGCAACAGCACCGCCGGGTTGCGCAAAATGGCCCGGGCGATGGCGATGCGTTGGCGCTGCCCGCCTGAAAGCCGCACCCCCTTTTCGCCGAGATGGGTGGAAAACCCTTCCGGCAATTGATCGAGGAACTCAGCCGCGGCGGCGGCTTCGGCGGCGGCGCGGACCTCATCATCGCCGGCGTCGGGGCGTCCGTAACGGATGTTGTCGGTGGCGCTGGCGGCGAAGATCACCGGGTCCTGCGCCACCAGGCCGATGCGGGCGCGAAGGTCCGGCGGCGCGGCGTCACGCAGATTGACACCGTCGATGGTGATGCGGCCCGATTTCGGATCATAGAATCTCAGCAACAACTGAAAGACGGTGGTCTTGCCGGCGCCGGACGGCCCCACCAGGGCGAGCTTTTCCCCGGGCTTGACATCGAGGGAGAAATCCGCCAGCGCCGCTTGGTCGGGGCGGGACGGATAGTGGAATGTCACGCCTTCGAAGCCGACGGCGCCGCGGGCGGGGCTGGGCAAGGGCACCGGCGTCGCCGGTGCCTTGATCTCTGGCTCGATGGCGAGAAGATCCATCAACCGCTCCGAGGCGCCTGCGGCGCGCTGCAGATCGCCGACGACCTCGGATAAGGCGCCCACCGCGCCGGCCACGATCACCGCATAGAACACGAAGGCCGAGAGAGCGCCGGGCGTCATCTTGCCCCCGATCACATCATGGCCGCCGATCCACAACAACAGCCCGACGGCGCCAAACACCAAGATGATGACCATCACCGTCATCGCCGCCCGCGCCCGCACCCGGCGAATGGCGACGCCGAAAGCGTCTTCCACCCGGCCGGTGAAGCGTAAGCGGTCGATGGCCTCATGGCAGAACGCCTGGATCGTGCGCACGGCGTTGAGGCTCTCCTCCACATGGGCGCCGACATCGGCGACCCGGTCCTGGCTCGCCCTGGACAGCCTGCGCACCTGGCGCCCGAACAGCACGATCGGCGCCACCACCACCGGCACGAACACCACCACCAGGGCCGCCAGCCTGGGGCTGGTCACCGCCAGCATCACCACGCCGCCGATCAGCAGCAAAAGATTGCGTAGCGCGATCGACGCCGACGACCCTATGACGGTCTGCAGCAAAGTGGTGTCGGTGGTGATCCGCGACAGCACCTCGCCCACCGGCGTGGTCTCGTAAAAGCCCGGGCTGAGATTGATGACATGGCCGAACACGGCGCTGCGGACATCGGCGACGACGCGCTCGCCGAGCCAGGACACCAGGTAGAACCGCGCATAGGTGGCCGCCGCCAGCACACAGATCACGCCGAGGAGGGCGAACAGGGCCTGATCGAGCAGGGCGGCGTCGCCGCCGGAAAAACCGTCATCGATCAGATGGCGCAAGCCCACGCCCATCGCCAGCACCGTGGCCGCAGCCACCACCAGGGCCGCCGAGGCCCCGGCAATGGCAAGGCCGTAGGGCTTGACGAATTCGAGTATGCGCCTCACCGGCGAGCCATCGGCCATAATCGTCATGACGTCATTTCCAGAAAATTCATGTTCATGGGTTACCTAAAGGGCGGAACTTACGCCACCGGCCCGGCCATGGCCACCTCCGCCCTTTATGCACCCCTTGCCAACGCCCACGGGCTCGGATATACAGGCCGCCGGAATCAAGGAGA
>JAZFWG010000213.1:0-3330 GCA_036448135.1 Alphaproteobacteria bacterium | reverse complement strand
CATGGCCGGGGAGCATACATCGAGATGCCTTTTTGTGGGTAGATTTGTAGGTAAACCTGGGAAAACCGAAAATTATATATGTACACCAAATACTTAAGTGAAGAATTGGCGGATGGGGTGGGATTCGAACCCACGAGGAGCGTTAACCCCTGCCGGTTTTCAAGACCGGTCCCTTCAACCACTCGGGCACCCATCCATCCTTGCTATTCTGCGGCCATGGCCGCGGGTTTTAACATATATGGGATTTACCGGAAACGAAGACGGTTTTGATTGATCCCGGCCGCGCGGCGGCTTCAAGTGAGCCAATGGTCAATCGGAGAGGATGCGGATCCGTTGCGGATTGAGCCCGAGGACCACGGCGGCACCGACTTCGAATGCCGGCGTCCCGGCCTGATGGGTGGCTTCGACGAGAACGGTGTGCTGGCCGATGGCGACGGCATAGTGGATCAGGCTGCCGAGGAATTCCCGATGGCGGACCGTCCCTGCCAGGCCGGGCCCATCCCCCGCATTGGCCGCATTGGCCGCGCCAGGGGCCGTGATAGAGATGCTCTGGGGCCGGAAAATCGCCGTCCGGTTGGGGCCGGCCTCGATCCCCTCGCCATCCAGCAGGATCTGAGTGCCGTCGGCCGCCCTGAGATAGAGCTTGCCGTCCGATGCCTCCACCGTGCCGTCGATCAAGTTCGCCGAACCGAGGAAGCTGGCGACGAAGCGGTTGACGGGATGGTCGTAGAGCTCCACCGGTGAATCCACCTGCTGGATGATGCCCTGGTTCAACACCGCGATACGGTCCGATGTGGTGTTGGCCTCTTCCTGGTCGTGGGTGACGAAAATCGTCGTCAGCCCCAGTTTCCGTTGGAGTTCCAGAATCTCGCGGCGGGTCTGGATGCGCAGATTGGCGTCGAGGTTGGACAGCGGCTCGTCAAGGAGAAGAACCTGGGGTTGGATGACGATGGTGCGGGCCAGCGCCACCCGCTGCTGCTGGCCGCCGGAAAGCTGCGATGGCCGCCGTTCCGCCAGATCTTTGAGCCCCACCATGTCGAGCGCGGCGTCGACACGTTGATTGATGTCCTTGGCGGCAATCCTACGTTCCTCTAGGCCAAAGGCGACGTTACTGCGCACCGTCATGTGGGGCCACAACGCATAGCTTTGAAACACCATGCCCAGGTTGCGCCGCCAGGGCGGCAATCGGGTCACGTCTTGGTCCCCGATCAGCACCCGGCCGGTGGTCGGCCGGGGGCCGAACCCGGCGATGAGACGCAGCAGGGTGGACTTTCCCGAACCCGAAGGCCCGAGAAGGGTGAAGAACTCGCCCGGCTCGATGGTGAGATTCACGCCCTTGAGCACCTCGGTCTCCCCGAACGCGAGGGAGATATTCTCTATGGTGACGCCGACGCTGGCGCTCCTCTCATCAATGCTCATGCGGCTGCTCCCACTGCGATCGCCTCATCAGGTGTGCGTTCGCTTGCCTTACGTTCGATGATGCGGTGCGCCACATAGGTGGCGATGCCGACGATGACGACGGCGATAATACCCAGCGCCGCCCCGGGCCCGCGCCCCGCGGATGATTGCATGAATTCATAGATGCCGTAGGCCAGGGGTGCGTCCGATTCCGCCGACACCAGCATGATGGTCGCCGAAAGCTCGACCGAGGCGGTGGCGAAGCTGATCACGAAACCGGCGACGATGCCGCCGGACATCAGAGGCACGACGATGCGGCGAACGGTCGTGGCCTTGGTGGCGCCGAGGTTTTCCGCCGCCTCCTCCAGCATGATGGAGAGCTGCTGCAACGCCGCCATGCAGGCGCGCAGCGCGTAGGGCAGCCTGCGGATCGCCAGCGCGATCACGATGATCACCCACCAGGTCGCCAGGGGCTTGTCGATGAAGGGGACATCGATTTCCCAGAACATGCGCAGATATCCGATGCCCAACACGACCCCCGGGACCGCCACCGCGCCCATGGCCACATAATCCAGCCATTTGCGGCCGGCCAGCCCCGTCCGCCACACCAAGTAGGCGATGGCGGTGCCGAGGACGACATCGATCAACGCCGCCAGACCGGCGTAAAGCAAGGTGTTGGAGATGTATTGCATCGAGGTGCCGAACATCTTGCCGTAATGGGCGAGGGTGTAAGCGTCGGGAAGCACGCTGTACGACCATACGGTGCCGAATGACAGCAATGTCAGGGCGATATGGGGCGACAGCACCAACAGAAGAATCAGGATGACGACGGCGTAACATCCGATCTTCTCCCAACGGCCGAGATCCCGCTTCATCAATCCGCCGCCGCCCTTTTGTACGGTTGCATAGTCCTTGCCCCGCAAGGCGAGCAGCGAAGTCCACAGCGCAAACAGCGAAAACGCCACCAGGATGACGGAAATCACATAGCCCATGGGATCGGAAATGCCGATCGATGTGATTCTCAGATAGGCCTGGGGCGCCAGCATGGTGTTGACATTCAAAAGCAGCGGCGTCCCCAGGTCGTCGAACACCTTGAGGAACACCAGCGCCACACCGGCGATGTAGCCCGGCATTGCCAGGGGAAAGACGATGCGCCGGAACAGCCGCATGCCGCTGGCGCCCAAATTCTGCGCCGATTCCTCCATCGCCCGGTCGATGTTGCTCAGCGCCGCCGACAGGTTGATCAGGATGAAGGGGAAATAATGGACGCTTTCGACCAGGATGACGCCGTTGAGCCCCTCCATGAACGGAATGGTGATGCCAAGCCAATCCTGGAGCATCAGGTTGATGGAGCCGTTTTCGCCGAACAGCAGCAGCATGGCGACGGCGCCGACGAAGGGTGGCATGATCAAGGGGATGATGCCAAGGGTCTGGATCAGGACGGAACCGCCGAAATTGAACCGGGTGGTGAAATAGGCAAGCGGTATGGCGAACACCGACGACAGCAGCACCGCCATCGCCGCCACATAGAGAGAATTGAAAAAGGATTCCTGGAACAGGGGGGTGGTGAAGAAATCAACGAAATTGATCAGCGTCAACGCACCGGTGTTGGGATCCTGGAAGGCCACGAAGATGACCTTGGCCACCGGCAGCACCAGAAAAATGAGCAGGAACAGGGCGACGAAAATGGCCACCCCCGCCGGCCCCCACTGGCTGCGAGAAAATGAACCCATGATGACCCTGAGTATAAACCCAGCCTGAGCTAAAGGAAGGGAATGTGCTTGGGGCAAATGGCGAGGGCCCGGCGCTTATAAACACCGGGCCCCGCCCCAAAAGGATTACATCATGGATGCGGCCTGTTCAGCGAGTGCCTTGGCCTTGGCGTAATTCGCCTTGACCTTCTTGTCCCACTGTTTCTCGATCTCGGCCTGA
>JAZFWG010000212.1:0-6188 GCA_036448135.1 Alphaproteobacteria bacterium | reverse complement strand
CCCTGACCGGCGGCCGTGATCGGGCCTTGTAGCCGGATTTTGCGGGCACATATGAAGCTATAGGCCCATCATGGCGGCTCAACCTTTTAACGGTATGGACCCTTGTCGCTTGACTCCTGAAGGTGCGATGTTAGAGTTTTCCAGCTCCTTTGAAATTAAAGGATTTTTAAGCCTGCTGCGGGGACCATGGGGCCCAAGGCGGTAGGGTTCTGAATTTGACGAAAAAACTCTTCATCAAAACCTACGGCTGCCAGATGAACGCCTATGATTCGGGGCGCATGGCCGATGTTCTGGCGCCCCATGGCTATGGCGTGGTGGCTCGGCCCGAAGGGGCCGATCTGGTCATTCTCAACACCTGCCATATTCGCGAGAAAGCCGCGGAAAAGATCTATTCCGAGCTCGGCAGGCTGGCTCCATTGAAATCGGCACGCACCAAGGATGGCGGCCAGATGATCATCGCCGTCGCCGGTTGTGTCGCCCAGGCCGAAGGCGCCGAAATTGCCCGCCGCGCGCCCTATGTCGATATCGTACTTGGCCCCCAGACCTACCACCGCCTGGGGGAAATGGTGGCCCGGGCGGGCCGTGCCGCGCCCGGCGATGCCCCGGTCGTGGATACCGAATTTCCCGCCGAATCGAAATTCGATCACCTGCCCGAGGCGGCCTTGCCCCAGGGGGTTACGGCCTATCTCTCGGTACAGGAAGGATGCGACAAATTCTGCACCTTCTGTGTCGTCCCTTACACCCGCGGCGCCGAATATTCGCGCCCGGCCGCCGCTGTGCTGGCCGAAGCCCGGCGCCTGGTGGCTGAGGGCGCCCGCGAGATCATGCTGTTGGGCCAGAACGTCAATGCCTATCACGGCGCCCATGGCGGTGGCGAGCTCGGCCTCGGCGGCCTGATCCGGGAACTTGCCGCCATCGAGGACCTCAAACGCATCCGCTACACCACCTCCCATCCCCGGGACGTGGATGACGAGCTTATCGCCGCCCATGGCGAAGTGCCGGAGCTCATGCCCTATCTGCATCTACCGGTTCAGTCCGGATCGGATCGGGTGTTGGCGGCCATGAACCGGCGCTATGGACGCGATGACTATCGGCGCGTGGTCGACAAGCTGCGCCGGGCCCGGCCGGATCTGGCGTTGGCGTCGGACTTCATCGTCGGCTTCCCCGGCGAGACCGATGCCGATTTCGCCGCCACCCTCGGCCTTGTCGAGGACATCGGCTTTGCCCAGGCCTATTCCTTCAAATTCAGCCCCCGTCCAGGGACGCCGGCGGCGGGGATGACCGAACAGGTTCCCGACGCGGTGAAGACCGAGCGCCTGGCCCATCTCCAGCAATTGCTGGACCACCAGCAGCGCGCCTTCAACCGGCGCGCGGTGGGCACGACCATGGCGGTGCTGTTCGACCGCCAAGGCAAGCGTCCGGATCAACTCGCCGGGCGCAGCCCCTATATGCAGGCGGTCATCTTAGACGCGGCTGCCACGGACGCGGCCGAAGCCAGTGTGTCCGGCACCGTCGCCCAGGTGCAGATCATCAAAGCCCACACCAACAGCCTCAAGGCGGTCCTGGCGCCGCAGACACGAACCGATGGCATGAATTCCGGCGCCGTCGAGGGGGCATGGGCATGAAACCCGAAGGCATCAACACCCCGCCGGCGCCGTCGCACCTCGAGTTGCGGATCGAGTTCGACGACAACAGCCTGTTGCCGCTGCTGTTCGGCGGGCACGATCAGAATCTTGCCCGCATCGAACAAAAACTTGGCGTCATGCTGGCGAGCAGGGGAAATCAATTGGCCATCACCGGGCCGGCCTGGGCCGCGGAAGCGGCGCACCACTGCCTGGATAGCCTTTACGGCAAGCTCAAGGACGGAACACAGATAGATCAGGGCGAAGTGGACGCCGCCATTCGCTGGGCGTCGGACACTGGGCTCAATGCAGAGGGCAAGGCCCGGCAGCGGCACAAATCGGCGGCGCGCGATCTGGTCATCAACACCCGCAAGCGCAAGATATCGCCGCGCACCCCGGCACAGGCCGATTATATCCGCGCCATGGAGGATTATGAGTTGGTGTTCAGCCTGGGCCCGGCGGGTACCGGTAAAACCTATCTGGCGGTGGCGACGGCGGTGTCGCTTTTGATGGCCGGTGAAGTCGACCGCATCATCCTGTCACGCCCGGCGGTCGAGGCGGGGGAGCGCTTGGGATTCCTGCCCGGTGATCTGCGCGAGAAGATCGATCCCTATTTGCGCCCCCTCTATGACGCCCTTTATGACATGTTGCCGGCGGACCAGGTGGCCAAGCGTCTCGGCAGCGGTGAAATCGAGGTCGCGCCCCTGGCCTTCATGCGTGGCCGCACCCTCGCACACTCATTCATCATCCTCGACGAGGCCCAGAACACCACACCGGTGCAGATGAAAATGTGCCTGACCCGGCTCGGCGAGAATTCCCGCATGGTGGTCACCGGCGATCCCAGCCAGATCGATCTGCCCGGCGGCACGCGCTCGGGACTGGCGGACGCCATCGAGACCCTGGAAGGGGTCGAGGGCTTGACCTTCGTCCGCTTCACCGATGCCGATATGGTGCGTCACACCCTGGTGACCCGGGTGGTGCGGGCCTATGAGAAGTCGGAACGCGCCGCCGGTGATGGCGGCAGGGACCGGCGGTAAGGATAGGGAGATCAGGAGCGGTGCCAAGGCCGGGATTAGCCGAGGAATATCAGCCATGACCGTCAATGCCGAGATCATTGTCTCCGCGCCTTGCGGGGCATGGCAGGCGCGCTTGCCCGAGGCCCTTTCCTTGTGCCGCCGCGCCGCCCTCGCCGCCGTCGAGGACGCCATTGCCGGCGCCGCGATTCCGGCCCTGGCATCCGGCAGCCTTGCCATGGAGGCCAGCGTCGTGCTCGCCGATGATGATTTCGTGCGCAAGCTCAACCGGGAATACCGGGGCCGCGACGAGGCCACCAACGTGCTGTCCTTCGCCGCCTTCGACGCCTCCGGTCCCTCTCAAGCCCAGGCCCTCGGCCGGGGCGGTGACGGCGGCGTGGGTCCGCTGTTGTTGGGTGACGTGGTCCTCGCCTTCGACACCGTGGCCGCCGAGGCTGCGGGGCAAGGCAAAAGCTTCGAAGCCCATCTTTGTCACATGGCCGTACATGGCATGCTGCATCTTTTGGGCTATGATCACGATAGCGAAGGTCCGGCGATAACCATGGAGCGGCTGGAAACATTGATATTGCAGCGCATGGGTTACCCCGATCCATACGTGGTTGAGCAGGCGGCGACATGAACCCGGATTCCTCTTCGGGTTCCACCCGCGGCAATGGGATTGTGCCCGCCGGCACCATCGCGGACATGGTCCGCGGCTGGTGGCACAAGTTGGTGCGGCGGCGCTACGGCGACACTTCGATTCGGGAAACCCTCGAGGAACTGATCGAGGAACGCGAAGAGGCCGAAGCCTCCATCAACGCCGCCGAGCGCGTGCTGTTGGAAAACATCCTGTCCCTCGAAAAGGTGACGGTGAAGGATGTGATGGTGGCCCGCGCCGAAATCATCGCCATCGATGCGTCGACCTCCTTCACCGAGTTGATCGAGTTGATGAGCAGTGCGGCCCATTCGCGCCTGCCGGTCTACCGCGAGACCTTGGACGACATCGTCGGCATGGTCCATATCAAGGACGTTCTGGCCTCTCTGAGCCGCCGCGATCCGGTATCGCTGACCTCCATCGCCCGCAAGATTCTGTTCGTTTCGCCATCGATGCACGTGCTCGAGCTGTTGCTGCAGATGCGTATGACGCACATCCATATGGCGCTGGTGGTCGATGAATATGGCGGCATCGACGGCCTGGTCACCATCGAGGATCTGGTGGAGGAAATCGTCGGCGAAATCCAGGATGAACACGACGTCGATATCCCCACCCTGATCGAACGGCCCGACGGCTCCGTCATCACCAGCGCCCGTACCAAGATCGAGGAGTTCGAGGACCGCTACGGCCCGGTGCTGACCCAAGAGGAACGGGACGACGATATCGACACCCTTGGCGGGCTAGTGTTTTCGCTGATCGGGCGGGTGCCGAGCCGGGGCGAAGTCATTTGTCACCCGTCGGGGCTCGAATTCGAGGTCACCGACGCCGATCCGCGCCGGATCAAGCGGCTGCGCCTGTCCAATCTGCCCAAGGCGGCCAAGGAGCCGGACGCGGGGCAGGATGGGGACGGGCCGACGACGGAAACGCCTTAAGCTCGTGCCCGCCAAGCTGTCTATGTCTCCCAGGCCATGTCTAGCTGGTCATTGATGGCGTCCCGCCGCCGGGTGGCGGCGCTTGTGGGCTGGCGGCGGTGGTTGTGCGCCGCGTTGCTGGGGGCGGCGGCGGCCATGGCGTTTCCCCCGCTTTATATTTTACCTTTCGCCTTTGTTGGGTTTGCCGGCTTGGTTTGGTTGATCGACGGCGCTGGCGACGGCCGCAACCCGTCCCGCGCCGCCTTTGCCGCCGGTTGGTGGTTCGGCTTCGGCCATTTTGTTGCCGGGCTCTATTGGATTACCAACGCGCTGATGGTGGACGCGGCCAAGTTCGGTTGGCTGGTGCCGTTCGCGGTCGCCGGGCTTTCCGCATATTTCGCCCTTTATCCGGCTTTGGCGGCGTTGGCCACGCGGCTTACCGGGGCCACGGGTGTGCGCCGCATCGTGATGCTGGCGGTGGCCTGGACCGCGTGCGAGTGGCTGCGGGGGATGGTGCTTACGGGCTTTCCCTGGAACCTGATGGGGACGGTGTGGGCATGGTCGGACGACATGATCCAACTCACCGCTTTCACTGGAACATATGGGTTGAGCCTTATGGCGGTGTTTGCCGCCGCCGTTCCCGCAACTCTCGCCGATGCCCCACTGGACCAGCCCCGGCTCAGGCGTTGGCGCGCCGTCATGGCGACGGCCGGGCTTGTTGGCCTGGTCTGGCTGGGCGGCGCGGCGCGGCTGGCCCTAGCTCCACAATATGGGGCGCCGCAATATGGCGCCGGTGGCGGGCCGGCCATGGTGGCGGACGTTCGCTTGCGCCTCGTCCAGGGCAATATAGATCAGCGCGACAAATGGCGCACCGGCCAGCGCAGCATCAATTTCCGCAAATATCTGCGCCTGAGCGCCGCCGGCGCCGTGACCCCCGGCGCCGTGACCCATATCATCTGGCCCGAGACCGCGGCGCCTTATGTGCTCGCCAATGATGCCGCGGCGCGCGCCGCCGTGGCCAGGGTGGTGCCGCCCTCCGGTGTCGTCATCACCGGTGCACTACGGGCGACCCGGGCGGGGGTGAAACCGTTCCAGGTGTGGAACAGCATTTACGCGGTCGATGGTGGCGGCAACGTGCTTGCCAGTTATGACAAGTTCCACCTGGTGCCGTTTGGCGAATTCGTCCCCTTCCGGGGGTTGCTGCCGCTCACCAAGCTGACCGCGGGCACGGTGGATTTCAGCGCCGGACCCGGCCCACGCACCTACAAGCTCCCGGGGCTTCCACCCATGAGCCCGCTGATCTGCTACGAGGTCATCTTTCCGGCAAATGTTCTCGATGCCGAAGACCGTCCGGCGTGGCTTCTCAACCTCACCAACGACGCCTGGTTCGGCATCAGCACCGGCCCCTATCAGCATTTCGCCGCCGCGCGGCTCCGCGCCGTCGAGCAAGGATTGCCGTTGGTGCGCGCCGCCAACACCGGCATCTCGGCGGTGGTCGATCCCTATGGCCGCACCATCGCGCGGCTTGGCCTCGGCGTCGAAGGCATCCTCGACAGCCCGCTGCCCCGGGCATTGCCCAGCCTGACCCTATATGGGCGTTTCGGCGACTGGGTGCTGCTGTGGCTGCTTTTGGCCGCCTTGATCCCGGCTTTGTTTCTCCGCCGCCCCACCTAAAATCCCTAATTTCTGGCAGAAGTACACGAATTTGGCGTAAATCGACCAAAGCGCACGATATCGGCGGTGGCGATGTGGCCGGTGGCGCCGCAGGTCCTGCTAGTTTTAGTTGACTGCATACCATCGTATGCTATCAAAACCCTGGGGGTAATTTCCAAATCCGGGTAGGGACCACCGAAATGGTTAGGCTTGCGCCGCTACGAAAATCAAGGGCCAGGAATGTTTCACGCGACGGCCCCAATCCCGTCGATGTCCATGTCGGCGCCAGGGTGCGTCAACGCCGGACCCTCTTGGGCATGAGCCAAGAGAAATT
>JAZFWG010000211.1:0-2305 GCA_036448135.1 Alphaproteobacteria bacterium | reverse complement strand
GGGACGCCCTCGGCCTCGGCCCATTCGAGATAGGCATCGACCAGCACCCGGTCTTTTCGATACTGGACGATTTGCTCTGTGGTGGCTTCTGACATGGGGTTTGGCGTCGTTGTTGTTCTATAAGCGGCTAAGGTGGGCTCAGGCGGGGCCGGGCAGGGCTTGCATCATGTCGGCAAGCTGGCCCTTCCAGGTCCGGTCCAGGGCCCAGCTTTCCGTCAGCCCCTCCAACAACAGATCGCGCGCCTCCTTGGTCTGGGCATGGTTGGCGGCCACGGTCATGAGCAGGTTGCCGTGCTCCACATCGACCTCGGCGTGTTCCTTGGCGTTGACCTGCTTGTCGAAGGGGATTCCCAGGTCTGCCTCGAAACGCTTGCCCATGCGGTAGGACATGCCGCCGCCATCGACATATTCGGACGAGTTGCTGACCTCCAATGCGGCGCAGGCCGCCACCGATTTGAGCCAATGGCTGTCGCGGACGAGATGGATCCAGGCATAGATGCAGGTCAGGGTGCCGTCGGCGATGGACTCGTTGTCGAAATCATCGCGGGTCAAGCCGATCAACGCGGATTGGCGCACCTGCAAAGAGTAATGGTCCTCGACACCGCGCTCCTTGTTGCCGGCGAGCTCGTCGCTCTCATGGTCCCAGATCAGGGCCTTCACATCCATCGGCGACAAGGCCTGGGCATTGGCCCAGCAGTCGCGCCGGTTGAGGTTCCAAAAGGCCTTCTGCAGGGTGTATTTCTGGGCCCGGGCCGTGGTCAGCGGCATCCCCAGCACCCGGCGGTATTGCTCCGATTCGAACTGGGAATTGGCGAGACGCCGCACCTCTTGTTCGAAGCTGTCCATGGTGTCGGTGATCTTCAATACGGTCGCCATTTGAAAACTCCTCCTCGCTAGGATGTGCCCGAGCTGCCAGGCGCCGGGTCTTCCCGGTAGAGCCCGAGGGCGCGTAGCGCCGGCGCATCGCTGACGGAAAATAGCGTAGCTTGCTCACTCTTTGAAACATTGATGTGGCTGTGGGTGGCCCAGGCCGGGACGGTGAAACAATCCCGCTCGCCCCAGTCCAGGGTGACATCGCCGACCCGGGTCTGGCCGGCGCCGGCGACCACGAAATAGACCGACGATGACGAATGGCGGTGGGGGGCGCCTTCGAAGCCCGCGGGCAAGTTGTTGACCCAGCAGCCCAGCGTCGCCATCACCGCCCCCCCGGTCTTGGGATGGCGGTATTCAAGGGCGAAACCGTCATGGGCCGAGGCCTCGGCATCAGCCATCCCATCGAGGCGCGCCGTCATGTCGGCCCAGGAATAAAGCAGCGTGCCGTCGGAGGCCACGTTGCGCACCGGTTGCTGGTCCTCGCCGTAATTTTCGAACACGGTCTGCTTGAGGGCTGCCACCAGCGGCACATCCAGCACGTCGAGCCACAGCGCGCGGGATGCTGAGTTGTTGTGGTGGTCGTGCCAGTGCCAGTTCGGCGTCAGCACCAGATCATGGGTTTCCATTGGGCAGACCTCGCCGTCGACCACGGTGAAGAGGTCGGGGTGGCCCTCGATGACGAAGCGCAACGCCGAAATGGTGTGGCGGTGGGCCCAGGCGAGCTCGCCGGGCTGGATCATCTGGATGCCCATAACCATGGTGCTGGTGGTGCCGCGCTCAAGCCCGGGATTATCGAACATCAGGCTGCGCCGGGCGGTCTGGCTCTCGGGCAGGGCGTCGCCGGCAGCCTCGATCAGGGTCTCGACCTTGTCCCAACTCCACAGATGGGCCTCGCCCGGGGGGTGGGTTTCCCACACATCGCCATGCCACGACCCACCGGCGCCCTGGTCCCGGCGGGCATCGGAGGTCCATTGGCCGCGCATGTTGTAATCCGCCAGCCGGACGTCGAACGCCTCGAGATCCTTGCCTTCCTGATAGGCCATGGGTGTTTCCCCGGGTTCTTCCTGGCAAACCTTTGCGGCGGCCCTTCATGCCCCCCTAGTGATTAACAAGCATTATCGGCCTTCTCAAGGGACGGGGCAAGGTCCGGCTGGAACATGCCGGTTTTGCCTTGAATTCAGGGGTTGGGCGGAGGGGTTGGGCTTAACAGGAATTCCGTGCCTGGCAAATGGCGCGCCAGATGCGCTCCGACGTCGCCGGCATCTCGATATGGTTGATGCCGTAGGGCGCCAGTGCGTCGACCACGGCGTTGGCCACCGCCGGCATGGCGCCGACATTGCCGGCCTCGCCGGCGCCCTTGACGCCCAAGGGGTTGGTCGCGGTCGGCACCGGGTTGGACTTGACCTCGATGGGGCTGAAATCGTCGGCCCGG
>JAZFWG010000210.1:0-2759 GCA_036448135.1 Alphaproteobacteria bacterium | reverse complement strand
GGGCCGAAATCCTTGTCGGCGACGGCGCGCTTGTTTTCGTCGAAGCGGGTGCGGTCGGTGCCATAGAACACGGCCTGGTCCTGGAGATCGCATTCGCCACCCTGATCGCAGATCGGGCAGTCCAGCGGGTGGTTGATCAGCAGGAATTCCATCACCCCGCGCCGCGCCTTTACGGCCATCTCGGAATTGGTGTGGATGACCATGCCGTCGCCCGCCGGCATGGCGCACGACGCCACCGGCTTCGGCGATTTCTCCATTTCCACCAGGCACATGCGGCAGTTGCCGGCGATCGACAGGCGCTCGTGATAGCAGAACCGCGGGATCTCGATGCCGACGATGTCGCAGGCCTGGATCACGGTGGTGCCGGGTTCGACCTCAACCTCGATGCCGTCGATGGTGAGTTTGGGCATCTAAATCCCTCTAAGCCACTTTGGCCTTGGCGGCGGTGATGCGGCGCTCGAGCTCGGGCCGGAAATGGCGGATCAGGCCCTGGATCGGCCACGCCGCCGCGTCGCCCAAGGCGCATATGGTGTGGCCTTCGATCTCATAACTGACATCGAGAAGCATATCGATCTCCTCGATGGCGGCCTTGCCCTGGACCAGCCGCTCCATGATGCGCCACATCCACCCGGTGCCCTCGCGGCACGGCGTGCATTGGCCGCAGCTTTCATGCATGTAGAACTTGGCGAGGCGCGCAATGGCCCGCACGATATCGGTGGATTTGTCCATGACGATGAGGGCGCCGGTGCCGAGGCCCGATTTGACATCGCGTAGGCTGTCGAAATCCATATGCACCGATTCGCACACCGATTTGGGGATCAGCGGCACCGAAGACCCGCCGGGGATGACCGCCAAAAGATTGTCCCAGCCGCCGCGCACGCCGCCCGCATGTTTCTCGATCAGCTCTTTCAGGGGGATGCCCATTTCCTCTTCGACATTGCACGGCTCATTGACGTGGCCGGAGATGCAGAACACCTTGGTGCCGGTGTTGTTGGGCCGGCCAAGTGCCGCGAACCAAGCCCCGCCCCGGCGCAGGATGGTGGGAGCGGCGGCGATGGTCTCGACATTGTTCACGGTGGTCGGACAGCCATAGAGGCCGGCGCCGGCGGGGAATGGCGGCTTCAGGCGCGGCATGCCCTTGCGGCCTTCGAGACTTTCCAGCAGCGCCATTTCCTCGCCGCAGATATAGGCGCCGGCGCCGCGATGGAGATAAATGTCGAATTTAAATCCCGAACCGCAGGCGTCGGGGCCGATCAGCATGGCCTCATAGGCCTCGTCGATGGCGGATTGTACCGCCTGGGCCTCGGCGAAAAACTCACCGCGGATATAGATGTAGACCACGTTGGCGCCCATGGCGAAACCGGCGAGCAGGCATCCTTCGATAAGCTTGTGGGGATCGTGGCGGAGCATGTCCCGGTCCTTGCAGGTGCCGGGCTCGCCCTCATCGGCATTGACCACCAGGTAATGGGGCCGGCCATCGGACTGCTTGGGCATGAACGACCATTTGACCCCGGCGGGAAAACCGGCGCCACCACGGCCCCGGAGGCCGGATTTCTTGATTTCCTCGATGATCCATTCGCTGCCCTTGTCCATCAGCGCCAAGGTGCCGTCCCAATCGCCCCGGGCGCGGGCGCCGGCAAGACCAGGATCGCCCAGGCCATAAAGGTTGGTGAAGATGCGATCTTCGTCGCGCAGCATCAGTCCGTCCCCTTGACTGTGGTCAAAGTGTTGGGGCCCGATGACGGCGCCGAATATTGACGGCCACTTTGGGACCCCGGTTTTGGTGTCCCACCGGATTTGAGCGTTTCCAGGATGGCGGTGGTGCTGTCGGCATCGAGGTCTTCGAAATAGTCATCATTGACCTGCATCATCGGCGCGTTGACGCAGGCGCCGAGACATTCGAGCTCCCGCAAGGTGAAGGCGCCGTCCTCGGTGGTCTCTCCGAGATCGATGCCGAGGGTTTTGCGCGCCGCCGCCACCACCTCATCGGAGCCACAGAGCCAACAGGGCGTGGTGGTGCAGACCTGGACCAGGTTGCGGCCCACCGGTTCAAGATTGAACATGGAATAGAAGGTAGCAACCTCGTAAACCCGGATCACGGCCATATCGAGCAATTCCGCCACCGCCGAAATGGTGGCGCGCGGCAACCAGCCTGCGCATTGGCGCTGGGCGAGATCAAGCACCGGCAGCACGGCGCTGGCCTGGCGGCCTTCGGGGTAGCGTGCCATGATTTTCTTGGCCTCGGCCATATTCTCAGCCGTGAAGGCGAAGGTGTCGGTCCCGGCGCTCATCGGTCGATCTCGCCGAACACGACGTCGAGGGAGCCGATGATGGCGACCACGTCCGCCAGCATATGGCCCTTGGAAAGAAATTCGAGGGCCTGGAGGAACGCGAAACTGGGGGCGCGGATCTTGCACCGGTAGGGCTTGTTGCTGCCGTCGGCGACCACATAAACGCCGAACTCGCCCTTGGGCGCCTCGACCGCGGCATAGACCTCGCCGGCGGGCACGTGATAGCCCTCGGTATAGAGCTTGAAGTGATGGATCAACGCCTCCATCGATTGCTTCATCTCGGTGCGTTTCGGCGGCGCGATCTTGTTGTCGTCGACCACCACGGGTCCGGCCTGCATCTGGTTGATGCACTGTTTCATGATGGCGAGGGATTGGCGCATCTCCTCGACCCGCACCAGGTAGCGGTCGTAACAGTCCCCGTTCTTGCCGACCGGAATGTCGAAATCAACCTGATCGTAGACATCATAG
>JAZFWG010000209.1:0-2040 GCA_036448135.1 Alphaproteobacteria bacterium | reverse complement strand
GCCCCTTCGCGCGCGCCGCTTCGCCCGGAGCTTGTTAAATGTTCGCTGCGTTCCTCAAGGCTTTCGGTCAGTTGGCGGATGGCGCTACCCGGCGGTTGATCTGGTTGAGCCTCGGCGCCGCCATCGCCGTCTTGGCGGCACTTTGGTTGATCATCGGCACCGTCATCGAGAGCACGGAACTGTTCGCCTCGGGTTGGCTGGAGGCGATCGTCGATGTCCTCGGCTGGGCGGCCACCCTGGTGTTCACCTGGTTCCTCTTCCCGGCGGTGTTCACCGTCGTCGCCAGCCTCTTCCTCGATCGCGTGGCCGGCGCCACCGAGGCCCGCCACTACGCCGATCTCCCCGAGGCGCCGGGCGCCGGGCTGGGCGCGACGCTCGGCGCCACCGCCGGTTTCCTTGCGGCGATGGTCGTGCTCAACCTGGTGATGCTGATATTCCTGCTCATACCGCCGCTTTTTCCGTTCGTCTTTTACGGCGTCAACGGCTATCTCCTAGGGCGGGAATTCTTCGAACTGGTGGCGCTGAGGCGCATCGGCCTCGAAGAGGTCCGGCATTTGAGGAAGGCGCATCGGGGACGGCTGTTCCTCGCCGGCATCGTCATCGCGATGCTGTTCACGGTGCCGGGCCTCAACCTGGTGGCGCCGGTGATCGCCACCGCCGCCATGGTGCATCTGTTCGAAAACTTTCGCGCGGTCCGGCGCCGGGCGATTTGACCGACCCGTGGAATCGGCCCTACCGGCGGGCGGCTGAATAGCCCTTCCGGCGATGCAATTGCCGGCCTTTAAGCCATGCATTCCCGTCAACACAGCGTTGATCCCTTTACGCTACACATGGGCGCCCCAGGCCTCCATCTGAGAGTCAGCGCCGGGCCAGGCTCGCGCAGTTCGCGACCGGGTCCGCTTCTTGACAACACCAAGACTTAAGGAAAACAAGAATATGACCACCCCCACTTACGACAATATTCACCCCGGCCACGGTCCGGCCGCTTTCGCTCCCGAACCGAAGGGCGATGAGAACGCGCACTCGGACCGGCGCGCGCCCTTCGCCGCCATCGCCGCCTGGTTCAGCCGTCTCGTGGACACGATCGAGCGCGCCAACCGGCGCAAGGTGCTCCACCAGCAGCTGATCACGCTCGACGATCGCCTGCTTGCCGACATCGGCATTCACCGCGGCGAAATCCCCCGGCTGGTCGCCGGGTCCTACCGCACCTACACGCACGCCCCCGAGATTCAATCCGCCGCGACCCGGCCCGATCCCTTGACGATCGAGGACGACCTGGCGGTGGTGGACGTTCCCGCCAACGCCGCCGAGACGCCGCGCGCGGCCTAACTAAAACCTAACGCCTCCCGACGCCGGGTCCGGTTCCATCGGACCCGGTTTTTTTATCGGCTCCGGCCCCGCCCGGGACCGCCCCTCCCCCATCCACCTCACATTTTCGTGATGTCAAGCGGTTGGTTGTTGGCAAGGACGGCCCGCATTTGTTAGAGGGTGAAGAGGCGGTGCCGCCGGACGCATTCCACTTTGCCGGTTCCCCCCGCCCGATCTAGCCCGGCCCGGGAGGGCGCCCGAGATGAAAAATCCATGAGGGGCAGGCCGTGAGTATGGCGCTTATGGCGCCCTGGCTGGTGTTGCTGGGTTACTGCGCTCTGATCCTGCGCATGACGCCTCGGCGGGTAACGCCGGCGCAGTTCTTCGCCGGCGGGTCCGAGACCGGCGGCGAGCCGGGCCTGTGGCTCCTGGTGGCGTCCGCCGCCATCACCTGGATTTTCGCCAAGTCCATCGCCAACGCCGCCGATCTCGCCAACGCCTTCGGTGTCGCCGGAGGCATCGGCTACGCCTTCTATTACCTGAGCTTCGTGGTCGCCGGCGTGACCATCTATCTGCTGCGCACCCGCGGCGGGTACAGCTCGCTTTCCGACTTCCTGGTAAGCAAGTACGGCGCCCTTTGCGCCAAGCTGTTCCTCATCGCCATCGCCATCCGCCTGTTCAACGAGGTGTGGTCCAACACCAAGGTCGCGGCGCTTTATTTCGGCGATGAGG
>JAZFWG010000208.1:0-14640 GCA_036448135.1 Alphaproteobacteria bacterium | reverse complement strand
ACGGCAACTTGAACTTGATCGAATGCAACCGCGCCTTCGGCATCGCCGTCGATGCCGCCTCGCCCGCCGACGCCATCGCCGGGCAGAAGGAGATCGCCAGCGGCCCCACCGGCTGGGGCCGCAAGCTAGCCGAGCGCGCCCGGGACAGCTTGGAGCCTCAGAATGACAGCCTGCATGTGGTGGTTGGCGGTTCCAGAAAGCTGCTGGAAATCACCGAACTGCCCTTGCCCGATAGCGATCTCATCGCCGGCTTCTGCCTCGACCGCACCGCCCGGGAACAGGCCGAGGACGAGATGACGCGGCACCTCGCCGCCCATGGCGAAGTCCTGGAGCGGTTGGGCACGGCGATCATCATCTTCGGCCCCGACAGCCGGGTGCAATTCTTCAACAGCACCTATGCCAAGCTATGGGAGCTGGACGAGGACTGGCTGCGTTCCGGGCCGACCCAGGGTGAGATTCTCGAAGAACTCCGGGCCCACAGGCGATTGCCCGAGCAGGTCGACTTCCAGGCCTATAAGAAGTCCCGCGCCGAGCTCTACACCACGCTGATCGAGCCCCTGGAGGAGCTCTTGCACTTGCCCGACGAACGGGTCATGCGCATGGTCGTCAACCCCCATCCCTTCGGCGGGCTTCTGTACACCTTCGAGGATGTGACCGACCGCCTGACATTGGAGCGCTCCTACAACACCTTGATCGCGGTGCAGCAGGAATCCTTGAACAATCTCCATGAAGCGGTCGCCGTGTTCGGCAGCGACGGCCGTCTCAAGCTGTTCAATCCCGCCTATCAGCGAATATGGAATTTCACCCCCGAGGCCCTTGAAGGCGAGCCCCGGGTCACCGAAGTCATCGAAAGCGCCAAGGGGTTGTTCGATTACGGTGACGATTGGGAAGACTTTAAGGAGAGGGCGGTAGGCCGCGCCACCGACCACATGCCCCATGCCGGCCGTTTCGGGCGCACCGATGGAACCGTGCTGGATTACGCCAGCATTCCGCTTCCCGATGGCGCGGTGCTGTTCAGCTATCTCGACGTCACCGACAGCATCAAGATCGAACGCGCCCTGCGCGAGCGCAACGAGGCGCTGGAGACCGCCGACCGCCTGAAATCGGAATTCATCGCCAATGTCTCCTATGAACTGCGCACGCCGTTGAATTCCATCATCGGGTTCACGGAAATTCTCCTCAACCAGTATTTCGGCACCCTCAACGAACGCCAGCTCGATCATGCCCAGAGCGTCGTCGAATCGTCGCAAGTGCTGCTCGCGCTGATCGACGATATCTTGGATCTGGCGATGATCGAAGCCGGCCGGCTCGCCCTCGATCTCCAGCCGGTCGATGTCTACGACATGATGTCCAATGTCCTCAATTACGGGCATACCCGGGCAGTCAAGCAGAATGTGGCGCTCAAGCTGAAATGCCCGAAAAAGATCGGCGAGATCGTTGCCGATGGACAGCGCCTGAGGCAGGCATTGTTCAACCTGGTCAGCAATTCCTTGGAACACACCCCGGAGAAGGGAACCATCACCATGTCGGCGAGCCGCGACGGCGATGACATCATTTTCGCGGTCGCCGATACCGGCCGCGGCATCGCGCAAGAGCTGCAGGCGAGGGTGTTCGACAAATTCGAACATGGCCGCCGCGGCGTAGCCCATACCCCCGGGGTCGGCCTCGGTCTTTCGCTGGTCAAGAGCTTCATCGAACTGCATGGCGGCACGGTCGAACTGGCATCGAAATCGGGCAAGGGCACCACCATTACCTGCCGCCTGCCGGCGGTGGCCCACCAACAGACCGCGATCCACGCTTCCGGCAAGCCGTGAGCCGGGCCGCCAGCACCACAACCCTTTATGAGTCCAAACCCTAAGGTGATCGAGTTTCACTTATCCAGCCCCGACGCCACCGATTCCCTGGCCCAGGCCCTGGCACGCCTGTGCCGCCAAGGCGACGTCATCGGGCTTTGCGGCGAGCTTGGGGCGGGGAAGACCACCTTCGCGCGCGCTTTCATCCATGCCCGCGGCGCCATGGCCGGCATCCCCTGCGATGAAGAGGTGCCGAGCCCGACCTTCACCCTGGTCCAGATCTACGATATCGGCGAGGCCCCGGTGTGGCACTTCGATCTCTACCGGCTGGAGAAGAGCGCGGATGCGGTCGAGCTTGGCATCGACGAGGCCTTCGCCACCGCGATCTCGCTTGTGGAATGGCCCGAGCGGTTGGACAATCTGTTGCCGCCGGACCGGCTTGAAGTGAAGCTAGCCATCCCCGGCGGTGAAGAGCATCCGCAACAGGCCGCCCGCACCGCGCACTTGACCGGTTTCGGGAGCTGGCAGGGGCGGCTGAAAGATTTGGATTTTCATGACTGAGCGCGCCGCCGCCATCGACCGGTTCCTGAAAGGGGAAGGTTGGGGCGATGCCCGGCGCCAGCCCCTTGCCGGCGATGCCTCGTTCCGCCGCTATGTGCGCCTTGTTGGCGATGGCGGCAGCGCCATGCTGATGGACGCGCCGCCCGAATTCGAAGACGTGCGCCCCTTCGTGACGGTTGCCGAACATCTCTCGGCCCTCGGTTTCAGCGCGCCCTGCATCCTCGCCCGTGACCTCAATCAAGGGTTCCTCATCCTCGAGGATCTCGGCGACGACACCTATACCAAGCGCCTTGATGCCGGCGGCGACGAAGAAGAGCTCTATGCCCTCGCCGTCGATGTGCTCATCGCCCTGCACAAGAAGCCCACGGCGATTGTGCCCGGATTGCCGCTTTATGATGACGGCCGTCTGCTCAGCGAAGCCAGGCTGTTGGTCGACTGGTATGTTCCGGCCATCGCCGCCGAGGATGGGGTTGGGGGCCCAGCGGATGAAACCAGGCTTGAATATGACCGGCTGTGGCGCCAGGTGATGCCACGCGTGCGCCAGGTGCCGGACACCCTGGTGTTGCGCGATTATCATGTGGACAATCTGATGTGGCTGCCCGGCCGCGCGGGCGTCGCCGCCTGCGGTCTGCTCGACTTCCAGGACGCGGTGGCGGGGCCGGTGAGCTATGATCTGATCTCGTTGCTGGAAGACGCGCGCCGGGACCTACCCGCGGGCCTCGCGGACCGCATGTTTGCCCGCTATCTCGACGCCTTTCCCACCCTCGACCGCGATGCCTTCTGGGCGTCATGTGCGATCATGGCGGCCATGCGCAATGCCAAGATCATCGGCATCTTCACCCGCCTCGATGTGCGCGACGGCAAGCCCATCTATCTGAAACATATCCCCCGGGTGTGGCGGCTATTGCAACGCGATCTCGAACATCCGGTGCTGGCGCCGGTCAAGGCCTGGTTCGCGCGCCATATTCCCGCAGCCGCACGCCGCGTCCCCGCCTCAGGGTCCCCGGCATGACCGTCAAACAGGCCATGGTGTTGGCGGCGGGCCTCGGGGTCAGGATGCGGCCTTTGACCAACGATACGCCGAAGCCATTGCTGGCGGTGGGCGGCAAAGCCATGATCGACCATGCCCTCGACCATCTGGCCGCCATCGGCATCGGCGATTGCGTCGTCAACGCCCATTATCTGGCGGACATGGTCGCCACCCATCTCGAATCCCGTGACCTGCCGGCCATCCACTTGGTGACGGAGCCGGACCTTCTTGATACCGGCGGCGGCGTCTCACATGTACGGCAATTGTTGGGCCCCGATCCGTTCTATGTGGTCAATGGCGATATCCTGTGGCGCGATGGTCCGACGCCGGCGCTGGCCCGCCTGGCTCAGGCCTGGGACGATGGCGCCATGGACGCCTTGCTGCTGGTGCATCCAACCGAAGACGCCTTCGGCTATGACGGCGGTGGCGATTTTTTCCTCGGCCACGGAGGCGGCGGGCCACTCCGACGCCGCATCAAAGGAGAAGCGGCGCCGTTCGTCTTCACCGGCATCCAGATCCTCCACCCCGGACTGTTCAGCGATGCTCCCGAAGGGGCGTTTTCGCTCAATTTCTTGTACGATCGCGCCTTGGCGGCGGGCCGGCTCCATGGCCTCGTCCATGACGGTGAATGGTTTCACATCGGCACCCCGGAAACCCTGGCCCGCGCCGAGCAGCATCTCAGCGCCGGCCCTTAACATAAGAAGCCATGACCACGGCCCCTGAGATTTACAACATCCCCGCCGGCAGGCCCTTCGTCGATGCCCTTGCCGCCGGCATCCTTGCCCGCCTCAAGGCCAGCGGCGCTGACATCAAGGCGGATCCGCTGGGGTTGGCCGATGTCACCATCCTGCTGCCGACGCGGCGCGCCTGCCGCAGCCTCGGCGAGGCCTTCCGCCGCCTCGGCGGGACCCGGGCCATGGCCCTGCCGCGCATGCTTCCCCTGGGCGATTTGGACGAGGACGAACTCGTTATCGCCGATGCCGCCGAATTTGGCATGGCAGGTGGTGATGGCGGCGATACCGGGCTGCCCATGGCGATGGCGGGCATGCGCCGCCAATTGCTGCTGTCGCAATTGGTGCTGAAGCTCGGCATCGAAAGCTGGGCCGAACCCCCGGGTCCCGATCAGGCGGTGCGGCTCGCCGCCGAACTGGCGCGCCTGGTCGACCAGGTCCATACCGAACGGATCGGTTTCGACCGCCTGGCCGCCCTGGTGCCCGAGGACTATGCCCGGCACTGGCAGGAGACCCTCGAGTTCCTCAAGATCGTGACCGATCATTGGCCCGGTATGCTCAGCTCCGAGGGCGCGGTGGATGCGGCGACACGGCGCAATCTGGTGATCGAGGCCCAGGCCGAGGCCTGGCGCAAGCGGCCTCCCACCACCCCGGTGATCGCGGCGGGATCGACCGGGACGATCCCGGCGACCGCCGATCTTCTCAAGGTGGTGGCGAGCTTGCCGGCGGGCGCGGTGGTGCTGCCCGGCCTCGATATGCTGGCGGATGCCGAAAACTGGCAATCCTTTGTTGCGAGCCATCCCCAATTCAGCCTGGCGCGGCTGCTCGGCCATTTGGACGCGACCCTTGATGCGGTCAGGGATTGGCCGGCGCCGGGAGTTGGCGAGACCGCGCCGGCGCGCCAGCTTTTGATTGCCCAAGCCCTGGCCCCGGCGGAGACCGCACCCGTACCGTTGGCGGGCGATGCCTTGCCATTGCCGGAAGCGCTCAAGGGCGTCGTCCGCCTCGATTGTTCCGGCCCCCAGGAGGAAGCCGCCGCCATCGCCCTGATGATGCGCGAAACCTTGGAGGTCGAGGATAAGACCGCGGCCCTGGTCACCCCGGACCGTGGCCTGGCCAGGCGCGTCGCGGCCGAGCTCAGGCGCTGGAACATCGAGATCGACGATTCCGCCGGCGTGCCCCTGGCGACGACGCCGCCCGGGGCGTTCCTGCGCCTGGTGGCGCAGATGATGGCGGACCAAGTGACGCCCTTCACCCTGCTCGCCGCCCTCAAGCATCCGGTGGCGTCGGGCGGCGATGCGCCCGGGGTGTTCCGGGCCAAGGCGCGCCGGTTGGAGATGCTGGCCTTACGCGGCCCCCGTCCCGCGCCCGGCTTTCAGGGTCTATTGGCCGCACTCGGCGCGGCGAAGGATGGTGCTGGTGCTGATGGTCCCGAAGGCTTGGACGACATCATCGCCTGGCTCGAGCCCATCGCCCAAGCCGCCGAACCCTTTGCCGCGGCGCTGGCCGGGAGCGGCGTTCCCCTTAGAGAGGTGGTGACGCGCCATGTCGCCTTCGCCGAGACCCTGGCCGGGGGCGCCGCAGACGGCAGCGGGGCAAAGGGCCTGTGGGCCGGCGATGATGGCGAGGCCCTGGCCGGGTTCATCTCCGAGCTCCACGCCGCCGCCGAGGGCTTCCCTGCCATCCAGGGCGCGCGCTACCCGGCGCTGCTGGATGCGCTGCTAACCGGACGGGTGGCGCGGCCACGCCATGGCGGCCACCCCCGCCTCAACATCTGGGGGCTGCTGGAAGCGCGGCTTCAGCACGCCGATCTGATGATCCTCGGCGGCCTCAACGAAGCCACCTGGCCGCCGGACCCGGACCCGGACCCGTGGCTCAGCCGGCCCATGCGCCGGGATTTCGGCCTGCCACCGCTGGAACGCCGCATCGGTCTCGCCGCCCATGATTTCACCCAGGCGTTCTCGGCGCCCGAGGTCGCCTTGACCCGCGCCACTCGGGTCGAGGGCACCCCCACGGTGCCGTCGCGCTGGCTGTTGCGTCTCGACAATGTGATGGGGGTTGCCGCCGCCAAGGAGGTATTGGACCGGGGCAAGGGGTGGCTCGCCTGGCAACAGGCCCTGGATCGGCCCGGCGCTTACGACAAGCCCGTCCGGCCCAGCCCCTGTCCGCCGGTTTCGGTGCGCCCGCGCCGGTTGTCGGTGACCGAGGTCGAGACCTGGATGCGCGACCCCTATGCCATTTACGCCCGCCATGTCCTCAAGCTCGAGCCCCTGGATGCCATCGATGCCGATCCCGGTGCCGCCGACCGCGGCAGTTTCATCCACCACGCGCTTGACAGTTTCCAACGGGAATGGCGCGGTGACTTGGATGACGCGGCCTATCGGCGCTTGATCGAGATCGGCCGTGAGGCGTTCGCCGGCGCCCTTGACCGGCCCGGCATCTGGGCGTTCTGGTGGCCCCGGTTCGAGCGCACCGCCAGGTGGTTCATCACCCATGAACGCCATCGCCGCGCCAATGCCCAACCGCTGGCCAGCGAATGCCGGGGCAAGTTGAAGATCATCGGCCCGGCGGGGGATTTCCTCCTCGTCGCCAAGGCCGACCGCATCGACCGGATAACCGCCACCGACGAGCTTGCCATCATCGATTACAAGACCGGCGCCATCCCCAGCAAAGGCGATGTGGAGAACGGCTTCGCGCCCCAGTTGTTGTTGGAAGCGGTGATGGCGCGGTGGGGCGGCTTCGACGGTGTGCCCGCCGGGGATGTCACGGCACTCGGCTATTGGCGGCTCAGCGGCGGTGATCCCGCCGGCGAGGACAAACCGATCCGGGGCGATATCGCCACCCTCACCGACGATGCCTTGGCAGGGTTCGAACGCCTGGTCGCCCGCTTCGACGATCCCAAGACGCCCTATTTGGCGCGGCCCCGGCCCGACAAGGCGCCGCGCTTCGGGGCCTATGACCATCTCGCCCGGGTCAAGGAATGGTCGAGCGGACTCGACCAGGGCGGTGACGGCGGGTCATGACTGCGGATCTCGATCCAATCGCGGCGCAGCAGCCGGCGGCGAACCCCGAGGCCTCGGTGTGGGTTGCGGCGTCGGCGGGCACCGGCAAGACTAAGGTGCTGACCGACCGGGTCTTGAGCCTCATGCTCCATGGCACCCCGCCGGAACGCATCCTTTGCCTGACCTTCACCAAGGCGGCGGCGGCGGAGATGGCCAACCGCATCCACCGGCGCCTGGGCGACTGGGCGATCTGTGACGACGCCAAGCTCTTGAGTGAGCTAAGTGATCTCATCGGCCACGCCCCGATTGAGGACATGCGCTTGACGGCCAGGCGTTTGTTCGCCCGGGTGCTCGACGTGCCCGGGGCCATGAAGATCGAGACCATCCACGGCTTTTGTCAATCACTGCTGCGCCGCTTCCCGGTCGAGGCCGGCCTCGCCCCCCACTTCCAGGTCATGGACGAACGCAGCGCCGCCGAGATGCTCGACGCCGCCCGCGAGGAAATTCTGCTCCAGGCCCGTGCCGGCGGCCAGCATCAAGCCCTGGCCCAGGCCCTGGCGGAGGCGACCGGCCATGTCCATGAGGACGCCTTCACCGAACTGATGGCGGCGCTTGTCGGCGCCCGCAACCGGCTGAGAGGCTTGCTTATGGCCTTCGGCGATTTGGATGGCCTGGCGAGGGTGGTGCGCCGGATTTTCGCGGTCGCCGAAGGTGATAGCTTTGAGACCGTCATCGATGCCGCTAGCCGCGACCAAGCCTTCGACGGTGAAGCCCTGCGAGGGGCCGTGGCGGGGTTGGCGGAGGGCTCGGACCCCGATCAGCGCCGGGGCCAGGCCATCGCGCGGTGGCTCGACAATCCCAAGACCCGCGCCAGCACATTCGCCGATTATTGCGGTCTCTACCTCACCGATGAGGGCCCCCAACGCAAGGTCCTGATCACCAAGGCCGCCGCCAATGCCCATCCCGGCGCCCGGGAGGCCCTGGCCGCCGAGGCGGAGAGATTGATCGTGGTGGCCGACCGGCGCAGGAAAATCCTGGTGGCGCGTGCCACCATCGCGGCGCTCTCACTCGGTGTCGGGCTCCTGGACGCCTATGAGCGCCACAAGGCGTCGCGCGGGTTGCTGGATTACGACGATCTGATCCTCATGACCCGCGATCTGTTGCAGACGCCGGACCGGGCGCCCTGGGTTCTGTTCAAATTGGATGGCGGCTTGGACCATATCCTGGTCGATGAATCCCAGGACACCAATTCCGAACAGTGGCAGATCATCCAGGCTCTGGCGGAGGAGTTTTTCGCCGGCGCCGGCGCATCAGACACCGTGCGCACCGTCTTCGCCGTTGGGGATTCCAAGCAGTCGATCTTCAGTTTCCAGGGCGCGGACCCCGCCGCGTTCGAACGCATGCGCACCCATTTCAAGGCAAAGGTCCAGGATTGCGGCGGCAAATGGCGCAATCTCGGCCTCGATATCTCATTCCGCTCCACCGCCTCGGTGCTGGAAGCCATCGATGCCGTCTTCGCCGCCTCTGGCGTCAGTGACGGTGTCGCCCCACCGGGCCATGCCATCCAACACCGGGTCTGGCGCACCGGCCAGGCCGGGCTGGTCGAATTGTGGCCGCTGGTCGAGCCCACTTCACCGCCGCCGGCGACACCCTGGCCGCTTCCGGTCTCGGCGCAACCGGACATGGCGCCGCGCCGCCGCCTTGCCATGGTCATCGCCCAAACCATCCGGGGATGGATCGAGGCCGGCGAGTTGCTCCAATCCAAGGGCCGGGCGATCCGTCCCGGAGACGTCATGGTTCTGGTGCGGCAGCGCTCTGGTTTCGTCGAGGAGCTGGTCCGCGCGCTCAAGCAGCTCGAGGTGCCGGTGGCCGGGGTCGACCGCATGGTGCTGACCGAACAGCTGGCGGTGATGGACCTCATCGCCCTTGGCCAATTCCTGTTGTTGCCGGCCGATGATCTGGCGCTCGCCACCGTCCTCAAGGGGCCGCTGGTCGGCCTCGGCGAAGGCGACTTGTTCGATCTCGCCCATGGCCGGGACGGCATGAGCCTGTGGCGGCGCTTGAGGACCAAGGCCCAACAAGATACCGCAACCTATGGCGCCGCCTTCGATGCCCTCGCCGGTCTTCTCGCCAAGGTCGATTATCTCAGGCCTTTCGAGTTTTACGCCCATGTGCTCAACGCCCTGGGCGGGCGCGAGAAGTTACTGCGCCGCCTGGGTGCCGAGGCCGACGATCCCATCAATGAATTCCTCGCCCTTGCCCTTGCCTATGAGCGCACCAGTGCGCCGTCGCTGCAGGGCTTCCTCCATTGGATCGAGGCCGGCCATACCCAGATCAAACGCGACTTGGAGCACAGCGAACGGGACGAGGTCCGGGTGATGACGATCCACGGCGCCAAGGGACTGGAGGCGCCGGTGGTGTTCCTTCCCGACACCGTGCAGATGCCGCGGAAACGCTACCGTTTGTTGTGGAGCGAAGACCCGGACACCGGCCTTGAACTGCCGCTATGGCCGCCACATAGCAGGGACGAAGATAGGGTGGCTAAGGCGGCGCGCGCGGCGGCGGAACGCTTGAGCGCGGAGGAATACCGCCGTCTGCTCTATGTTGCCATGACCCGCGCCGAGGACCGGCTTTACATCTGTGGCTGGCGCGGCCGCAACGATCTATCGCCCGATTGCTGGTACAACCTGGCGAGCGCCGGACTTGAAGCCACCGCCGAGGCGGCCGAGTTCGATTTCACCGCGCTCATACCCGGGGGCTGGTCCGGTCCGGGCCTGCGCCTCGCCCATGCCCAGGGCGCGGAACCCGAGCCCGACGCGAGCCCTGGCGGCGATGCCGCCGGGGTGTCCGGCCCACTGCCGCCCTGGGCTGAGAACCCGGCACCGAGCGAGGAAGGCCCGCAGCCCATGGTGCCGTCGCGGCCAAGCGGGGCGGACGAGCCCATGGTCCGGTCCCCCATCGGGCCCGATGGCGGCGAAGGTTTCCGCCGCGGCCGGTTGATCCACCGTTTGCTCCAGTCACTCCCCGAGATGGCGCCGTCCGCACGGGACGCGGCGGCCCGCCGGTTTTTGGCGCAACCGGGCCATGGCCTTGATCCCGATGACCAGGACGAAATTGCCCTGGCGACGTTAAAGGTCTTGGCGGCGCCGGAACTCGCCCATCTGTTCGGGCCCGATAGCCGCGCCGAGGTGGCGGTGACGGGTCACGTCAACGGCCGGGTGGTTTCGGGTCAGATCGACCGCTTGGTGGCCGCCGCGGACGAGGTCATGATCGTCGATTACAAGACCAACCGCGCCCCGCCCACCGACGCCGCCGCGACGCCGGAGGTTTATCTCCGGCAGATGGCGGCTTACCGGGCGTTGGTTGGGCAGATCTTTCCGGCGCGTAATGTGCGGTGCGCCTTGTTGTGGACCGACGGGCCCGAACTGATGAGTCTCGACGGTAGCACGCTCGATGGCTACGCACCTTGACGGTCCCGGAATCCATCCTTAAAGTCCCAGGCTTCAACGCGGGACCCAGTCCGGCTTTTTTGCTATCAAGTCGTAAATTCGACGCACAAACCAAGGGTGAACCATGAGCATTACGCAGGTTTCAGATACCTCTTTCGAAGATGATGTGCTCAAGGCCGATGGCTTGGTCCTGGTCGATTTTTGGGCGGAATGGTGCGGCCCCTGCAAGCAGATCGGGCCCTTTCTGGAAGACCTTTCAACCGATATGGACGACAAGATCACCATCGCCAAGGTCAATATCGATGACAATCCGGCGACGCCTACGAAATACGGCGTGCGCGGGATCCCCACCCTGATGCTGTTCAAGGACGGCCAGGTTGCCTCCACCAAGGTGGGCGCGCTGTCCAAGAGCAAACTCTATGAATGGGTCGAATCACTGCTATGACGCCCGGACATTCGCGGCGCGCACGAACCCCGCCATCAGGCGGGGTTTTTGTTGGCGTCAGTGCCGGGTGGGTTTAGCCATTTTCGGCGAGGACGGCGCCGGCGAGATGGAGCGAGCCGCAAATCAGTATTCGCGCCGCCCTATTGTTTGCCTTGAGAAGCTGGGCGACCGCATCGGCAACATGGGCGCCGGGCGCACTGGCGATACCGAGACCGGCGGCGATGGCGGCGATGTCGGCGCCTTTGAAGCAGGATTTGTCGCCGGGGATGGGGATGCCATGGACCGAATCAATCACCGGCGCCAAGGGCTCGAGGAAGCGGCCTGGATCCTTGCTTTGCAGCATGCCGAGGACGAGGTGAAGGGGCTTGTCGGCCCAGGTCTCGGCCATGCCGGCGAGCGCCATTCCCGCCGCCGGATTGTGGCCGCCGTCGAGCCACAATTCCCAGCCGTCCCCTTGGGGCAGCATCCCCGCCAGGGGGCCGCAGTCAAGGCGCTGCAACCGCGCCGGCCATTCGACCGATTGGAGCCCCCGGGCGATGGCATCCGCCGAAAGCTCGAAGGCGCAGTCGGGATGGCGGCTCAGTTCCTCGGCGCAGGCGATGGCGATGCCGGCATTGACGATCTGATGGGCGCCCTCGAGCGCCGGTAGCGGCAGTTCCAAGCGTGTGGTGCCGCCGCGCCAAACCATGCCGGCGCCATTCCTGGCAATGTTCCACTCGTGACCGGCGCGTTTGAGCGGCGCGCCCAAGGCGATCGCTTGCGCGGCAAATACATCCGCCGCCGCAGTGGGTTGGGGACCCAAGACCGCCGTCACCCCGGGCTTGAAGATGCCGGCCTTTTCGCCCGCGATCTGGGCGATGGTGTCGCCGAGAAACTTGGCGTGGTCGGCGGAGACCGGCGTGATGGCCGAGAGCAATGGCCGTTCTAGGACATTGGTGGCGTCGAGCCTGCCGCCGAGCCCGGTTTCCAGCAGCACGATATCGGCGGGAACGCGGGCGAAGGCTTCCATCGCCAAGGCGGTGGTGATTTCGAAAAAGGTGATCGGCTCGGCCCCGTTGACGGCTTCGCATTCGTCCAGCAGCGACAACAGCATATCGTCGTCGATCAACTCACCGGCGACGCGGATGCGCTCATTGAATTTGACCAGATGAGGCGAGGTATAGGCATGAACCTTGAGCCCCGCCGCCTCGAAAAAGGCGCGGAGATAGGCCACCACCGACCCCTTGCCGTTGGTACCGGCCACATGCACCGAGCCCGGCATGCGCCGTTCCGGATGGTCGAGCGCGGCGAGCAGGCGCTCGATGCGCCCGAGCGACAGATCGATCATCTTGGGGTGATGGGCCGTGAGCCGGTCGACAATGTCGCCCGATATCACGGGCGCCAGGGGCAACCGGGTGGCCTTGGTGGCTGCAAGGGCGTCTGAAGTCAGCGGATCAGTCCTTTGTGCCAATATTTCCGGTCTCGGGGCCGTTGCCGGCGGCGCCGGCCTCGGCGCCAGCGATCGGGACCACATCCGCCGCCGGGGTGCGGTCGAGCAGAAGTCGGAGGATGCGGGTCAGGGTCTCGCGCATCTCGAAGCGGTTCACCACCATGTCCACCATGCCATGCTCCAACAGATATTCGGCGCGCTGGAAGTCGTCGGGCAGGTTCTCGCGGATGGTGTCCTGAATGACGCGGAGGCCGGCGAAGCCGATGATCGCGCCCGGCTCGGCGATGGCGATATCGCCCAACATGGCGAAGGATGCCGTTACGCCGCCGGTGGTGGGATCGGTGAGGACGACGATATAAGGCAATCCGGCGTCCTTGACTTCCTGGATGGCGATGGTGGTCCGCGGCATTTGCATCAGGGAAATCAGGCCTTCCTGCATGCGCGCGCCACCCGATGATGGGAACATGAGCAGCGGCGCCTGCTGGAGGACGGCCAACCGCGCCGCGGTGACGATCCCTTCGCCGACGGCGATGCCCATGGAACCGCCGAGGAATTTGAATTCGAAGGCGCCGCAGACCACATCCATGCCGCCCATCTTGCCAAAGGCGACGATCAGGGCGTCGTCGGACTTGGTGGCGGCCCGGGCTTCCTTGATGCGGTCGGTGTAGCGTTTCCTGTCACGGAATTTCAATGGGTCGAGAGGGGTTTTGGGCAGCTCAACGCGCTGGTACTTGCCGTCGTCGAACAGCATGCCGAGCCGTTCGATGGCGCCGAGGCGCATGTGATGTCCGCATCGCGAGCAGACAAAGAAATTGGCGGCGAGATCGCGGTGAAAGATCATCTCTTCGCAGCCGCGGCAGCTGGTCCACAGATTCTCGGGCACGTCCTCTTTCTGCACCAGGGCGCGGATCTTGGGACGGACGAAGTTGGTCAACCAATTCATCGCTCGGGACCTGTCACCGTGGACGCGCCAAGCCCGCCGCTTGCCGCCCGGGGGCTGTTTCGCGCGCCGCGGACGCTCGCCGCCAGTTCACCGACATAATCGAGCACCGCCGCCATGTCATGACCATCCGCGATCTTGCTGACCAGGGCCGAGCCGACGACGACGGCGTCGGCAATGCGTGCCACTTGGGCGGCCTGGCCGGGGGTCTTGATGCCGAAGCCGACGGCGATGGGAAGATCGGTGTTCCGGCGCAGCCGTTCCATAGCCGCCGTCACCGTGGGAATGCCCACGGATTTGGTGCCGGTGATGCCGGTGATGGAGACGTAATAGATGAAGCCGGAATTGTTGGTCAGCACCTTGCCAAGACGCGCCTCGTCGGTGGTCGGCGTCGCCAGGCGGATGAAATGAAGCCCGGCTTGAAGCGCCGGGATGCACAATTCCTCATCCTCCTCGGGCGGCAGATCGACCACGATGATGCCGTCGACCCCGGCACCCAAGGCGTCATCGATAAAGCGCTCCGGGCCATAGATGTAGATCGGGTTGAAATACCCCATCAGCACGATGGGGGTATCGTCATCGCCCTGGCGAAAGGCGCGCACCAGATCGAGGGTCCGCGCAAGGCTGGCCCCGGCCTTGAGGGCACGCAGGGATGACGCCTGGATCGCCGGCCCATCGGCCATGGGATCGGTGAAGGCAACGCCGAGCTCGATAATATCGGCGCCGGCATCCGGCAGGCCGCGCACCAGGGCAAGCGAGGTAACGTAATCGGGATCGCCGGCGGTCACGAAAGTGACGAGGCCGGCACGGCCCTCGTCGCCGAGGGCTTGGAAGCGCCGGGCGATGCGGTCTGAGGATGCGGCCGCGGTCACAGATCGATCCCCATCACCTTGGCCACGGTAAAGATATCCTTGTCGCCGCGGCCGCACAGATTCATCACCAGGATATGGTCCTTGGCCAGATCGCCGGCGGTCTTGGCGACATGGGCGAGGGCATGGGCGGGCTCGAGCGCCGGGATGATGCCTTCCAGTTTCGAGCACATCTGGAACGCGGCCAGGGCCTCATGGTCAGTGACCGCGACATATTGGACCCGCTTCATATCATTGAGCCAGGCGTGCTCGGGGCCGATGCCCGGATAGTCGAGCCCGGCCGAGATCGAATGGGCCTCCTTGATCTGGCCGTCACCGTCCTGGAGCAGATAGCTACGGCTGCCGTGGAGCACGCCGGGACTGCCGGCACTGATCGAGGCGGCATGTTCGC
>JAZFWG010000207.1:0-6317 GCA_036448135.1 Alphaproteobacteria bacterium | reverse complement strand
TCGCCGGGGTCGAGGAGATCGGTGTCTTCGGCCGCGGCGAGGATATGGAGATCGCGAGCTATGTCGGGCGCGCCGTCACCTCGGAGCTTTCGGGCAACATCATCGATCTTTGCCCGGTCGGCGCCTTGACCTCCAAACCCTACGCCTTCACCGCCCGGTCCTGGGAACTGGTCAAGACCGAATCGGTGGATGTGCTGGACGCCGTCGGCAGCGCCATCCGTGTCGATGCCCGTGGCGACGAGGTCATGCGCATCCTGCCGCGCATCAATGAGGACGTGAACGAGGAATGGATCTCGGACAAGACCCGTTTCGCCTATGACGGCCTCAGGCGCCAGCGCCTCGACCGGCCTTATGTGCGCAAGTCGGGCCGCCTTGCCGAGGTGTCATGGGACCAGGCCTTCGCCGTCATCAAGCAGCGCCTGGACGGGATCAGTGGCGGCAACATCGCGGCCATCGCCGGCGACCTGGTTGATTGCGAATCGCTGTTCGCCTTGAAGGGGCTGATGGCGTCCTTGGGCTCGCCCCACATGGATTGCCGCCAGGACGGCGCCAAGCTCGATGCCGCTTGCCGCGCCGGCTACATCTTCAACACCACCATCGCCGGCATCGACGAGGCCGGCGCCTGTCTTCTCATCGGCACCAATCCGCGCTGGGAAGCGCCCATGATCAACGCCCGGCTACGGCGGCGCTATCTGGCGGGCAACTTCCGGGTTGCGTCGATTGGCCCCGAGGTCGATCTGACCTATCCGGTGGAAAGCCTGGGCGCCGGACCCGAGACCCTGGCCGTCCTTGCCGCCGGCAAGCACAAGTTCGTCAAGGAACTGGCCGGCGCGGACCGCGCCATGTTGATCCTGGGGGCGGGCGCCGTCGCCCGCGCCGATGGCGCCGCGATTTTGGCGGCGGCGCGTTCCATCGCCGAGACCACCGGCATGATCGATGGCGATTGGAACGGTTTTAACCTGCTGCACAGTGCTGCCGGGCGCGTCGGCGGTCTCGATATCGGCTTCGTTCCCGGCCAGGGCGGCAAGGACACGGCCGGCATACTCAAAGCCGCCGCGGCGGGCGAGGTCAAGGCGGTCTATCTCTTGGGCGCCGATGAGATCGACATGGGTGGCCTGGGCGATGCCTTCGTGATCTATCAGGGCCATCACGGCGATGCCGGGGCCCATCGCGCCGATGTGGTGCTTCCCGGCGCTGCCTATAGCGAGAAAACCGCCACCTATGTGAACACCGAGGGCCGCGCCCAGATGGGCCACCGCGCCGTGTTCCCGCCGGGCGATGCCCGCGAGGATTGGCGCATCATCCGGGCGCTGTCGGCGGCGCTCGGCAAGACTCTGCCGTTCGACGATGCCGCCCAGCTGCGCGGCCAAATGGCCGGCGTGGCACCCGCCCTCGGCCGGTTGGACGAGGCCACCGCCGCCGATTGGCAGCCGTTCGGGACCGCAGGCGCGATGGACCCGGCGCCGTTCACCCCGGCGGTCGAGAATTTCTACATGACCGATGCCATTTCCCGGGCATCGGTGACCATGGCTCAATGCACCGAGCAACTGGCGGCGATGCCGCGGCCGAAGACGGGAACCGATGACTGAGCTGTGGTCAATATATCTGCAGCCGGCGGGGATCATCGTGCTCTATGTGATCGCCATCATGGTTCCGCTGCTGCTGTCCATCGCTTATCTAACCTATGCCGAGCGCAAGGTCCTTGCCGCCATGCAGCTGCGCAAGGGGCCCAATGTGGTCGGGCCCTTCGGCTTGCTTCAGCCCATCGCCGACGGCGTCAAGCTCCTGTTCAAGGAGACCGTGATCCCTTCCGGCGCCAACACCATCGTCTTCCTGGCCGCGCCGATCCTCACCTTCACCCTCAGCCTTGTCGCCTGGGCGGTCATCCCCTTCGATGACGGCATGGTGCTGGCCGACATCAATGTCGGCGTGCTGTATCTCTTCGCCATTTCGTCGCTTGGGGTCTACGGCGTCATCATGGCGGGTTGGGCGAGCAATTCGCGGTACGCCTTCCTCGGCGCGCTGCGTTCGGCGGCGCAGATGGTGTCCTATGAAATCTCCATCGGCTTCGTCATCATCACGGTGCTGTTGTGCGTGGGATCGCTCAACCTGTCCGATATCGTGCGCGCCCAGAAAGAGTTATGGTTCGCGGTGCCATTGCTGCCGATGTTCGTGGTGTTCTTCATTTCGACCCTGGCCGAGACCAACCGCTCGCCATTCGATCTGCCCGAGGCCGAGGCCGAGCTGGTGGCCGGCTTCAACGTCGAATATTCGTCCATGCCCTTCGCTCTGTTCTTCCTCGGCGAATACGGCAACATGATCCTGATGTGCGCCATGACCACGATCCTGTTCCTCGGTGGCTGGCTGCCGCCGCTGGATATCGCGCCGTTCAATTGGCTGCCGGGGCCGATCTGGTTCGGGCTCAAGATCGCGGCGCTGTTGTTCTGTTTCCTTTGGGTTCGCGCCACCTTCCCGCGTTTCCGCTACGACCAGTTGATGCGCCTCGGCTGGAAGGTGTTCCTGCCTCTATCGTTGTTCTGGGTGGTATTTACCGCGGGCGTGCTAATGGCCATGGGGTGGGTGCCGAAATGACCACATTGGCTCTCATCACCGGGGGGAGAGGGTAATGGCCCTGTTGGATCGCGCAGCACGGACGGTATTCCTGGCCGAGTTGATCTCGGGGATGGCGTTGACGTTCCGCTATATGTTCCGCCGCAAGGTCACCATCAACTATCCCTATGAGAAGGGCTATTTGAGCCCACGGTTCCGGGGCGAACATGCGCTCAGGCGCTATGCCAACGGCGAGGAGAGATGCATCGCCTGCAAGCTGTGCGAGGCCATCTGTCCGGCCCTGGCCATCACCATCGAGGCCGAGACCCGCGACGACGGCAGCCGGCGCACCACCCGCTACGATATCGACATGACCAAGTGCATCTATTGCGGCTATTGCGAGGAGGCGTGCCCGGTGGATGCCATCGTCGAGGGACCCAATTTCGAATACGCCACCGAGACCCGGGAAGAGCTCATGTACGACAAGGCCAAACTGATGGAGAACGGCGACCGCTGGGAAGAAGAGATCGCGCGCAATCTGGCCGACGATTCCCCCTACCGGTGATGGCGCGGTGAAAGACGAAGCCATGGATGGAATGCAACATATGAGTTTGGCCACACCCGCTCACTGGTGCCCGGGGGCTGTGCGGTGATCGTCCACGCGCTGGCCTTTTATATGTTCGCCGCCATCGCCGTGGGTGCCGCCACCATGGTGATCTCCGCCCGCAACCCGGTGCATTCGGTGCTGTTCCTGATCCTCGCCTTCTTCAACGCGGCGGGGCTGTTCATTCTCATGGGCGCCGAGTTCATCGCCATGATCCTAATCATCGTCTATGTCGGCGCGGTGGCGGTGCTGTTCCTGTTCGTGGTCATGATGCTCGACATCAACTTCGCCGAGCTGCGCCAAGGCTTCCTGGAATATCTCCCCATCGGCGGGCTGATCGGTATGGTGCTGTTGATCGAGCTCGCATTTCTCGTCGTCAGCTGGACCATCGCGCCAGATGCCACGGCCCAGGCGCCGACGCCCGCCATCAGTGAAGTCACCAACGCCGAGGCCTTGGGCCGGCTGCTCTATACCCGCTACATCTATTTGTTCCAGGCCGCGGGGCTTTTGCTGCTGGTGGCGATGATCGGCGCCATCGTGCTGACGTTGCGTGAGCGTGAAGGGGTGCGCCGCCAGCGCATCCCCCTGCAGATCGCGCGCACCCGCGAAGACTCCATCGAGATCAAGAAAGTCGAAACGGGAACCGGGATCTGATGCTGGAAATTACCTTGGGTCATTATTTGACCGTGGCCGCCATCCTGTTCACCCTCGGGATCTTCGGCATCTTCCTTAACCGCAAGAACGTCATCGTCATCCTGATGTCGATCGAGCTCATGCTGCTTGCGGTCAATATCAACCTGGTGGCGTTCTCGACCCACATGGGGGACATGGTGGGCCAGGTCTTCACCATGTTCGTGCTGACCGTCGCCGCCGCCGAGGCCGCCATCGGCCTCGCCATCCTGGTGGTCTATTTCCGCAACCGCGGATCCATCGCCGTCGAAGACATCAACCTGATGAAGGGCTGAGCCGGAATGTATGTGGCCACCATATTCCTGCCGCTGATCGGCGCTGCCATCGCCGGGCTGTTCGGATCCTTGATCGGCAACCGCGGCGCCCGCCTGGCCAGTTGCGGGGCCATGCTGCTTTCGGCGCTGGGCGCCATCTTCGTGTTCTACGATGTCGCGGTGCTCGGCAATGGGCGGTTGGTCGAGCTTTTCACCTGGATCGATTCCGGTACCTTCGAGGTTGCCTGGGCGCTCAAGTTCGATGCCCTGAGCGCGGTCATGGTCCTGGTCGTCACCGTGGTGTCGTCCATGATCCATGTCTATTCCATCGGCTACATGGCCCACGATCCGTCGATTCCGCGTTTCTTCAGCTATCTATCGCTGTTCACCTTCTTCATGCTGATGCTGGTCACCGCCGACAATTTCCTGCAGATGTATTTCGGCTGGGAGGGGGTGGGGCTGTTGTCCTATCTGCTGATCGGCTTCTGGTACGACCGTCCGGCCGCCAACGCCGCCGCCATCAAGGCCTTCATCGTCAATCGGATCGGGGATTTCGGCTTCGCGCTCGGCATCATGGCGGTGTTCTTGGTGTTCAATTCCATGAGCTTCGACACCGTGTTCGCCGCGGCGCCGGCGATGGCGGGCAAGAGCTTCAATTTTCTTGGTTTCGAGGCCGATATCATGACCACCATTTGTCTGCTGCTGTTCATCGGCGCCATGGGCATGTCGGCGCAGCTCGGCCTGCACACCTGGCTGCCCGACGCCATGGAGGGGCCGACGCCGGTCTCGGCCCTGATCCATGCCGCCACCATGGTGACGGCGGGGGTGTTCATGGTGGTCAGGCTGTCGCCGATGTTCGAATATGCCCCGGTGGCGCTGGCGGTGGTCGCCGTGGTCGGGGCGTCGACGGCACTGTTCGCCGCCACCGTGGCCCTGACCCAGACCGACATCAAGCGGGTCATCGCATACTCGACCTGCAGCCAGCTCGGCTACATGTTCTTCGCCGCCGGCGTCTCGGCCTATTCGGCGGCGATCTTCCACCTCGCCACCCACGCCTTTTTCAAGGCGCTTCTGTTCCTGGCCGCGGGTTCGGTCATCCACGCCATGTCCGACGAGCAGGACATGCGCAAGATGGGGGGGATCTGGCGCATGATCCCCTTGACCTACGGCCTGATGTGGATCGGCTCCCTGGCCCTGGCCGGGGTTCCGGTGTTCGCCGGATATTTTTCCAAGGACATCATCATCGAGGCCGCCTATGCCGCCGGCACCGGCTATGGCGACTACGCCTTCTGGCTTGGTGTTTTGGTGGCGCTGCTGACGGCGTTCTATTCGTGGCGGCTGATCTTCATGACCTTCCATGGCGCGCCCCGGGCCGACGAGAAGGTGATGGCCCATGTCCATGAATCGCCGCGTACGATGACGATCCCGATGATCGTGCTCGGCGTCGGCGCGATATTCTTGGGCTATCTAGGCTATTGGGCGGTCGGCGATGGCGCCGCCGGTTTCTGGGGCAAGTCGATCGTGATCCTGCCGTCCCATTCGGCCCTTGCCGATGCCCATGACGTGCCGCTCTGGGTCAAGGGGCTGCCGGTGGTGCTCGCCGTCTTCGGCATCGCGCTGGCCTATCTGTTCTACCAGCTTCGCCCCGGGCTTGCCGCCGCGACGGCTTTAAGATTCCGAGCAATCTATCTGTTTTTGCTCAACAAATGGTATTTCGACGAGCTCTATGACCGCCTCTTGGTGGAACCGGCCAAGGCCCTTGGCCGCGGCTTCTGGAAGTCGGGCGATGGCGAGGTGATCGACGGGGTCGGGCCCGACGGCCTGGCCCGGGCGACGCAGGATCTCGCGCGCCGGGCGAGCAAGCTTCAGTCCGGCTATGTCTACCATTATGCCTTCGCCATGCTCATCGGTGTCGCCGCCCTGGTGAGCTGGTATCTGTTCCGCGGGATGGGCTGAACCATGACCGATTGGCCGATCTTGTCCCTCACCATCTTCCTGCCCCTGGTTGGCGCCGGGGCGATCATATCCATCCGCGGCGAGGCCGCCCTGGTCGCCCGCAACGCGCGCTACGTGGCGCTGTGGACGTCCTTGATCACCTTCGTGCTGTCGCTGTTGGTGTGGGACGGGTTCGAGCCCAAGGTCAGCGGGTTCCAGTTCGTCGAAAAGACCCCGTGGATATCGACCTTCAACATCTCCTACTACCTGGGCGTCGACGGCAT
>JAZFWG010000206.1:0-8319 GCA_036448135.1 Alphaproteobacteria bacterium | reverse complement strand
ACGAGCCCAACGTGTCGCCCCCTTATCGATGCCCTGGTCATGGATCGCACGACCTTGACGCGGAACCCATGTCCCTGCCGGGACGGTGGCGCGGGTGAGATCATCTGAGGGGGTTGCCTGGCCGAGGCCGCCGGCGTGCCGTAGATTGATCCGCACAAGCCGCCCTTGTGCCGGCCTAATGCCACGGCGCGCTCAGCGCTTGGGCCGCCATTTGTGGATGCGGTTGTTGCCGAGATCGGCAACGAAGACCGAGCCGTCATCGGCCACCGCGGCGGCCATGGCGTGAGAAAATTCACCCGGACCCGAGCCCTTGCGCCCGAGCGACGTAAGGAATGTGCCGTCGGGGCTGAACTTCTGAACCCGGTGATTGTAGAAGTCGGTGACGAAGACGTTGCCGTCCTTGTCGGCATCGATGCTGGTCACGGTGGCGAACCAACCGTTGAAGGGGCCATGGATGTTGATGGCGAAGGGGCCACCCCATTTGTGGCTGAGGCGGCCATCGGCGCCGAAGGCCTGGACCCGGTCGTTGTAGCCGTCGGCGACATAAAGCGTGCCGCCGGGGCCGAATGTGGCATCGGTGGGATAGCCGAATTTGCCGCCCAAAATGCCGTAGGTCCCGGTGGTGCCCCACTGGCGTTTGAAACCACCGTCGGGCCTGAGTTGCTGGACCCTTTGGTTGTAGAAATCGACCACGAAAAGATCGCCGTTGGCGGCGACGGCGACACCGCCGGGGGCCCGGAACTCGCCGGGGCCCGAGCCTTTGCGCCCGATGGTGCGCTTATGGGCGCCGTCGAGGCCGAAGATCTGGACATTGTCATGCCAATAGTCGGCGACATAGAGCTCTCCCCTCGCCACGGTCAGGTTCATGGGCCGGCCGAGCTTGCCGGGCCCTGTGCCGGGTTGGCCGATCTGGCGCAGGAACCGGCCCTCAAGATCGAAGACCTGGATGCGGCCGTTGCGGGCGTCGCTGACGAAGACCTCGTTACCGGCGACGGCGATGCCGGTGGGGTCATGGAACTGGCCGGGGCCGCTACCCTTGGTGCCCCAGGCCTTGACGAATTCATAGCCGGGTTCCTTCGACCACGGCACGAAGGTGAGCCAGCCGGCAGCCAAAATCACCGCCAGCGCCGCCGATACGCCGAGAGCAGCCTTAAGCAGCTTCGAGCCTTTCATCGATCCCAACCCAATCAGAAATTGACCCGGATGCCGGCACGGACCACATGGGACTTTTCCAGCGCCGTGCCGTTGAGGTTCTGGATCACCGGCAGTTGCACCACGGCCTCCAAGATCCAGCGCCGCGTCACATATTGCAGCCCCGGGGTAACAAACAGGGTGACGCCGCCGGAGTTGCCAACCGCTGCGCCATTGTCGCGGTTCTTGCCGCCATGGATGAGATTGAGTTCGAGCACGCCATAGAGAAAACCGGGCACACCGCCGGTGATCTTGCGCGGCAACAGCCGGAGCTGGCCTGAGATGTCGGCGCGCGCCACGTCGCCGAATTCGAAGTTGTTGGCCTCGGTATTGGCCTGATAGCTCAACTGAGCGTCTATCTGGTAATCCAGAGTCTGGTAGGTGGCGGTGATGCCGCCGAAGGGATCGAACGAGCCGGAGCCCAATTGCACGCTGGCGGGGAGGCGGCCGAAGCGGTCATTTTCATCACTGGCGCCGGTCGGAAGTTCAATGCCGGCGAAGGGCGAAAGGCGGAAGGCGCGGGCGGTCCAGTTGCGGCGCACGGCGGTGTACTTGCCGAACAGGCGGATATCGCCGAGGCCGGTCGCATCGCGGGTCCGCCGCTCGCCATCGGTGGTGATGCGAAGCCGGCGATAATGGAACGGCACCACCGCGAACAGCGCTAGGGTCTCATCGACGCCGTAGCCCAGCACCGAGAGCGAACTCAGCGCGTGGCGGTCGCGGTCCTGGCCTGAGGGATCGTCGCCGGAGTCCTCAAAAACGAACAGTTCGCGGAAGACGAACTCCTTCGACGATAGCGTCAGCGCCGAATTGAAACTAATGGGCCCGGCCTGAACCGGGGCTGCCAGGGCCGCACCGATGGCCGTGATGGCGGCCATGGCCGCCGCGAATGACAGGTGCCGGATGCTCATTTTCCCGAAAGCCGGGTGAAGGAGCGCATCTTGAAGCCGGCGTCCTTGGTGGCCTTGCGGGCCTGGGCCTCATCGAGGCTGGCGCCCGCTTTCATGCGGACGGTTACGACGCCGCGCTTGATATCGACGCCCAGTGTGTCGACGCCCTTGACCGCGCTCAGCTCCTTCTCGATGCCGTAGGAACAGAACGGACAGGAAAGGCCGTCGACGCCGATTTCATACCTGTTGGCGTCGGCTTGGGCTATGGCCGGGAATGCGGCGAGGGCGATGAAAACGGCGGCTATGCGAAGGATTGACATGATTTATTCCTTGATCAACACCACGTTCCTCAACCGAGGAGCGGTGCCCAATAGGGGAAAGACATGGTGGCGGCAATAAGCCCGGCCGCGGTCCACAAAACCGCGCGGATGATGCGGACCGAGGCCATGGACGCGCAGGGGACGGCGTCGGCGCCCGCCGGTGATTTGGGCTTGCGGTAGACCATCCATAACCCGGCACCGAGCGAAAGCAAGGAAGCGGCGATGAAATAGGACTTAAACGGGGCGAAGATCACCAGGTTGCCGAGCCAAGCCCCTCCAGCGCCGGCGCTGATCATGGCGAAGGGAATGACACAGCATGTCGAGGCACCGATCGCCGTCAAAAGAGCACCGGTGGCCATGGAGCCGGTTACCGCCGGGCGGCGGTCCCGGTCACGGTGCCCATCTTGGCTAAGGCTTACCTCTGTGCTTTCCTTCACGGCAAAGTCCCTATGCTGGGATGATTGATGACGTTAATATAGGACCTGTAGTGACTATAGGTTCAAGGGTTTTCGACGGAGGCTGATCATGGACCATTCCGGCCCGCCAAATCTCACCATCGGGATTCTGGCCAAGCGCACCGGCTGCAAGGTCGAGACCATCCGCTATTACGAGAAAATCGGCGTCCTGCCGGCGCCGGGACGCAGTTCAGGCGGCCAGCGCCGCTATGAGCCCGGGCATCTCAAGCGGCTCAACTTCGTCCGCCGCGCCCGCGACCTCGGTTTCACCCTTGCCGACGTCCGTAGCCTTCTCGGCTTTGTCGATGATCAGGATCGGAGCCGTACCGAAATCCAGGCCATCGGCGCCAGGCATCTCGAGAATGTACGGGCCCGGCTTAGCGATCTCCGGGCCATGGAACGGGTGCTCGACGACATGGTGGTGCGGTGCCAGTGCGGCGGCGTGCCCGACTGCCCGATCATCGACGCCTTGTTTGATGATGACTCCATGGAAGATCATTCCCAGTAATCAGGAACCATGATGTGAAATCGACATCGCGGGCAAGGATTTGGCGGTGGGCAGCCCTTGCGCTCAGCATCCTGCTTTTGGCCTGGGTGCTGCGCGACGTGGATGTGGTGCGGTTCCTCCGCATTGTCGCCAAGGCCGAATTCTGGCCTCTCTTGATATTGCCGGTGGCGATCGCGGCGGAACAACTCGTCCGTGCTTTCAAATGGCGCCAGCTTCTCCAGCCCTTGCGGATGGTCCGGGTATGGCGGCTTTTCGGGGCGACCATGGCGGGCTATCTCGCCAATATGGCGGCGCCGGTCCGGGTCAGTCCGCTGGTCCGCGCCTATCTTGTCGCGCGTCTTGAAGGCCTGAGCACCAGCACCCTTCTTGCCACCATTTCCATAGACCGGCTGACCGACGGGCTGGTCTTCGTTGGCTTCACGGTGTTGGCGCTGGTATTCGCCGAGTTTTCCGACGCCACCGGCGCTTTGTGGCCAACATTGATGTGGGGAGGCGTGGTGAGTTTCGTTCTGTTTTGCGTCCTCATGGCCGGTTTGTTCGCCGGGCGAAGGTGGTTCGAGCGCCCATCCGCCGCGCCGGTCCTGGTTGGTCTGACGGCATGGCTTCCCCGGACCTGGCGCGAACCGGTTTCAGGTGTCGTGCAACGATTTTTCGCGGGCGCATTGTGGCCGCAAGGCATTGGTCTGCCATGTCTGATCGTTGGTTCCGCGATTGCCATAAAACTGCTGGCCATAGGTCATTTTTTCTGGGTCGGGCTTGCCTTCGGCGTGGCGCTGGGGCTGGTGGACTATCTTTTTCTCATGGTGTTCCTTGGTTTCATCGTCATTTTGACCGGCACGCTTCGCATTGTCGGTGGATTCACCGCGGGCGCGGTGTATGTGCTTCAAGGGCTCGGGGTCGATGTGGAGACCGCGCTCGCCATGACGCTCACGATTCAGGCGATCACCGTGGCGACGGTGGCGGCTACCGGCGCCGCGGCTTTGTGGATCCAGGGTGTGCGGTTATCGACATTGCTGGAAGTGGGGGGACATGACGCAACAGAGCGCTAGGGTCCGCAACCCTTTATGAATACGGACCCTAAGGCCGAAGGGCGCAAAGCGTTCGCGCCGATCGCCACCGCAGGCATTTTTTTCCAGGGTGGCGCCGCCGCCGTCGATACCGGCACCATCGTCGCCGCGCTGGTTGATAGCTTGACCGCGAGCCCGGTGGCGGTCGGCACCGCGGCCGCCATATCGCGCTATGGCTGGCTGTTTCCGCAACTTTTCGTGGCGCATCTGGCGCAACGGCGGCGCCGGCGCATGCCGTTCTACATGTTCGGCGCCTTCGGCCGTGCCCTTTGTCTCGCCGTGCTTGCCGGGGTGTTGTGGTTCGCCGATGCTCTCGGCCCCAAGGAGATCGTCATCGGGTTTTTTGTGTTGTGGACCGCCTATGCCTTCATCAGCGGCATTGTCGGTGCGCCCTATAACGACATCGTGGCGCGCTCGATCCCCTCGCCCCGGCGCAGCCGACTGCTTGCGGTTCGCTTCTTCGGCGGCGGTATTCTCGCCTTGATGGTTGCCGCCATCGCCCACCGGGTCCTCGACCGTCTGCCCTTTCCCGAGGGATATGGCGTTATTTTCCTGGTCGGCGCCGTTCTTCTCGCGGCATCGGCGATATCTTTCGTTTCCGCGGGCGAGCCGTTGGCGCCAGCGGATAGTGTGGAGAACACCACCGCCGGGTTCGGGAGATTTCTCAGGGCCGGCATCGAGGTTCTCGGCCGTGACCGCCGGTTCCGCCGGTTCCTGGCGGCGCGCTGGTGCAATGGGGCGGTGGCCATGGCGTTGCCGTTCTACATCGTACTGGCGGCACGCCAGGGCACGCTGTTGCCCCAGGACGTGGCCGTCTTGGTTGCGGTTCAGACCGCGGGCGCGCTTGTCTCAAATCCCATTTGGGGATGGTGGGGGGACCACCGGGGCAAGCTCTCTTTGCTGCGCCTTGTCGCCATATTCGCCGCCGTGGCGCCGGCGCTGGCGCTGATGTGGATGGAATTTGGCGGCGTCGGGCGCCAACAGACCCTATTGTGGTTCGCTCTGGTGTTTTTCCTGCTCGGCGCCGTCAACAACGGCAGCACCATCGCGCAACTGGGATATCTCATGGAAATCTCGCCCGATGAACGCCGGCCCGCCTATAGCGGCTATTTCAATGCCCTGGTGGCGCCGGTATCGCTGTTGCCGATTTTCGGCGGCGCCTTGGCGGCGGTGGCGTCATCCTATGCCTATGTGCTGGCAATCAGCCTGGTGGCGGCGCTACTCCAACTTTGGGTCCTGCGCCGGATGGGTACCGATGCGGGGGAAGGGACGCCATGAACCGCCTTCGATGGCTGTTGACGAAACTGCGCTACCGCTGCCATGGCCTCCGCCTGGCCGGTTCGCCCGGCGATGAGGTCTGGTATTTCGCGTTCGGCGCCAACATGCACGACAGTGCCTTCCGCGAACGCCGCCGCATGAAGCCGATCGACTGGTGTCCGGGCCGGGTGCGGGGCTACCGCCTGCGCTTCAATCTGGAAGGCCGTCCCCGCGGCAAGGCGGCGCCGGCCAATCTCACGGTGGATCCCGATGCCGAGGTCTGGGGCGTTCTCTACCACATCACCCGGGCCGATCTGGTGCAGCTGGATTCCACCGAAGGTGTTCCCGGACGCCGTTACCGGCATCTCTGGGTCGAGGCCGAAGACATCGACGGCACTCCCCTTGCCGCCGTGACCTACATCGCCGATGGCAAGGAAAAGGACGGCCAACCCTCGCTCCGCTATATCACCCTGTTGCGCGAAGGCGCCCGCGCCCATGGACTACCGGATCATTATTTGCGGTTCCTCGATGCGGTCCAACACGCGGAATAAGGTTTGGCGCCAGGAGCGGGTGCACGTGCCCGTTTACACCGTGCCGGTTTACACCGTGCCGGTTTACACCGTAAAGGAAGCGCCGCAGCCGCAGCGCCCGGTCTCGTTGGGATTGCGGAACACGAAGCCGGATTCCAGCTTGTCCTCCACATAGTCGATCTCGGTTCCGAAGATGAACAGCGTCGCCTTGGGGTCGATGAGGATGGTGACGCCCTTGTCCTCGATGATCTCGTCGTGGGGGCCCTTCTCCTCGGCGTAGTCCATGACGTAGGACTGGCCCGAGCATCCCTTGGAATTGACACCGATACGGACGCCGACCACGGGGGTTTCGGAATTGGCGAGGATGGTCTTGACCCGCGCCGCCGCAGCTTCGGTCAGGGTGATGGGTTTCACTGGGGGTGCCATGGTTTCTCCTCTACTTTACATCATTCCGAGTTCGAGGCGCGCCGCCTCGGACATTCGTTCCGGGGTCCAGGGTGGGTCCCAGACCAGATTGACCTTGACGTCGCCGACACCATCCACCGCTCTGGCGCGGTCCTCGACCTCTCCGGGCATGGATTCCGCCACCGGGCAATGGGGCGAGGTCAAGGTCATGGTGATCTCGACATTGTTGTCATCATTGACGCTGACGTCGTAGATCAGGCCGAGTTCATAGATATTGACCGGGATCTCCGGGTCGTAGACCAGCTCCATGACCTTGATGACGCGGTCTCGGAGTTGCGTGGTATCAATTTCGGTCATTTGCCGTCCTCCGTCATTCATTCGGTCGCCACGGTGCCGTAAGCCTGGTCCAGCGCCGCGGTAAAGGTGTGCCAGGGCAGCGTCGCGCATTTGACCCGCATGGGGAATTCGCGCACTCCCGACAGCACCGCCAGCTTGTCGAGTGACTTCATGTCTTGCGCTCCGTCGCCGGCCATGGCGTCGTGGAAGCGCCCGAACAGCGCCCGCGCCTCGTCCGCGCACTTGCCCTTGAGCATTTCGGTCATCAGCGAGGCCGACGCCAATGAGATGGCGCAGCCGGTGCCCTCAAAGCACAGATCTACGATGGTGTCGTCCTCGACATGGATGTAGATGGTGACCCGGTCGCCGCACAGCGGGTTGTAGCCTTCGGCCTCGCGGTTGCACGGATCGGGCTTGCCGAAGTTCCGCGGCTGGCGCGAGTGGTCGAGGATGACCTCCTGGTAAAGTTCACGCAAATCACTCATGGGCCGAAGATCTCCCGTACTTTTTCCAGACCCGAGACCAGGGTGTCGATGTCGTCGGTGGTGTTGTAAAGACCGAACGAGGCCCGCGCCGTCGCCGTCACGCCGAAACGCTCCATCACCGGCTGGGCACAGTGATGGCCGGTGCGCACGGCGACGCCTTCACAATCGAGCACGGTGCCGATGTCGTGGGGGTGGACGCCGTCGAGGGTGAAGGACAGCACCGACGCCTTGTGCTTGGCGGTGCCGATGATGCGCACCCGGTTGATGGCCTCGAGCCGCCGGGTGGCTTGATCCAGAAGCGCGCGTTCATGGGCGCCGATACCTTCGAGCCCCAGGGCCGAGATATAGTCGATGGCGGCGCCGAGGCCGACGGTGCCGGCGATGTTGGGGGTGCCGGCCTCGAATTTGTGGGGCGGGGAGGCATATTCGGTTTTGTCGAAACTGACCGAGCGGATCATCTCACCGCCGCCCTGATAGGGGGGCATGGCGTCCAACAGTTCGGCCTTGGCGTAAAGCACGCCGATGCCGCTGGGGCCATAGAGCTTGTGGCCGGAAAAGGCGAAGAAATCACAGTCGAGCTCCTGGACGTCGATGGCGGTATGGGGCACCGATTGGGCGCCGTCGACCAGGACCCGGGCGCCATGGCCGTGGGCGAGGCGGATGATGGTGCGGAGATCGACCACCGTGCCCAGCGCGTTGGAGACGTGGGTGATGGCGACCAGCTTGGTGCGCGGGCCCAACAGCTTCTCGAACTCCTCCATCATTATCTCGCCGTCGTCGTTGATCGGCGCGACGCGGAGTTTGATGCCGGTGGAATCGCGCAGCATCTGCCAGGGAACGATGTTGGAATGGTGTTCCATGGCCGAAATCACCAC
>JAZFWG010000205.1:0-2007 GCA_036448135.1 Alphaproteobacteria bacterium | reverse complement strand
CCGAGGCATAAACCGTGGCCTGGACGCGCAACGGGATTTTTTCGGCCTCCGGCGTCACCCTAATCTCCGGTGCGGATGTTGGCATGGAGCGCGCCCCAGGCGGCGGCGAGGCACATAAGCAGGAGCGCGGCGCCGATGATGATGAAGCTTTCCTCGAGGCCGTAAAGCGTGGCGACGGCGCCCATGATCACCGGCAGGATCATGCTGATGAGGCCGTTGATGGCGGTGCGCAGCCCGACGCTGACACCCTGGGCCTTGGGCCCCGCCGCCTTGGATAGAATCGAAGTCATCAAAGGTTGGCTCAGCCCCAAGGTGCCGCCGCGCATCAATGAAGCCAGGAGCAACAGTGGGAACAAGCTGCCCAACAGCGGCGTGATCATGATCAACACCACCGAGGCCACCACCACCACCAAAAACAGCCAATGGGGCGAGAAGCGCCGGGCCAGCAGCCCGACGGACAGCGCACCGGCGGCGCCGATGATCTCGGCGGAACCGACCAAAAAGCCGATGGCGGTCCCGGTCAGGCCGATCTGGTCGAGATAGACCACATAGAACGACGAGCGGATCGCGGTGCCGCCGATACGGATGGCGGAAACCGCCATGACGAAGGCGATCACCGGCACCGCCAGCATGGCGAAGGCGGCGATATAGTCCGCGAGCTTGGGCATGATCTCGCCAAGGCTTGGCCTGGTGCCGGTGTCGCTAGCCGGTTGGTCGGGAATTTCGGCAAGGCGCACCGCCGCCAACAGCGCCAGGGACCAAAACGCCAACAGCACGAAGGCGCCCCAGGGTCCGACATGTTCCCACACCGCGCCGATCACGATCGGGCCGACGAAGGTGCCGAGGCGGGTGGCGAAGGTCAGGCGTCCGAATTGGGCCGGATCACCCCGGCTCATATGGCCGACCAGGGTCTGGGCTCCGACCCAGCCCATGTTGGTGGCAAGCCCGTTGAGCAGTTGCAGCATGATCAGGGGCACGGCCGCCGGCAGCAGAGGAAACAGCACCGCGGTGATGGCGCTGACACAGCCGAACACCACCATGATCCGCCGGGTGCCGAACCGGTCCATCAGGGTGCCGCCATGGATGGAAAGGCAGACCGGCAGCACGTGGCGGGCGCCGATGACGATGCCGATGAGGACGGGCGATAATTCGAGATAGACCGCCCACAGCGGCACGATCACCCCATAGATGATGTTCTGGCTGTGGCTGAAGATGCCGGTGGAATAGGTGGCGAGGACCGCCCTGAGCGGCAGCTTCGGCGGGGCTTCCGGCGGTGGTGGGGCGTCAGTCGACACGGTTGAAACCCTTGCCACGGGTGAGCCAGATGCCGGTGACGCCAAGCATCGCCAATATGGCGGCGCCCATGATCAGGAAACTGGTGCCGATGCCCCAGACCTCGGCGATGGCGCCCATGACCACGGGAAAGATGATGGATGACAGCCGGTTGGCGGTCGACCGCAGGCCGATGCTGGTGCCCTGGTTGCCGGGGCCGACGGCGGTCGACAGGATGGAGTACATCACCGGCTGGCTCATGCCCTGGAAGAACCCCCGACAGCCGATAAACATCATCAAGACGGCGAACACGGTGCCCAACAGCGGCGTGATCGAGATCAGGAACAACGAGAGGCTGACCGTGATCAGCATGATCCAATGAAGATCGAAACGGCGGACCCGTTTTCCGGCCGCGAGGGTGCCGAGGCTTGCCATGCCCTGGGAGATCGAGATCAGGAGGCCGATCAGGGTGCCGGTCATGCCGATATCGCTGAGGTAAACCACATAGAACGAGCTTTGGATGTTGGCGGATGAGATGCGGAAGGCGGAGACGATCACCACGAACAGCACCGACGGGATCGCCATCAGCGAAAACGCCGAGAGGTAATCGTCGAGCCGCGGCATCAGATCGCGCAGCCTGAATTTTGGACGCCCACCCGCCGTATTTCCCGATGGGTCCGGACTTGTTGCACCAGCGGTTTGGCTCACCGGCACCAATAGCACCGTCGTCAACAA
>JAZFWG010000204.1:0-8686 GCA_036448135.1 Alphaproteobacteria bacterium | reverse complement strand
AGGGCTATGATTTCGATATCCCCTTGATCCCCGGCCATCACGTCACCGCCGAGGATGGCACCGGCTTCGTCCACATCGCCCCCGGTCATGGCGCCGATGACTTCGATCTTGGCGTGCGCTTTGCCATCGAGGTGCCCCAGACCGTGGATGGCGACGGCACCTTTTACGGCCATGTGCCGTTGTTCGCCGGCAAGCACGTCTACAAGGTGGATGGCGAGGTCGCGGACGCCATCGCCGGGGCGGGCGGGCTGCTCGGGCGGGGCAGTCTGGTCCATTCCTACCCCCATTCCTGGCGCTCGAAGGCGCCGTTGATCTTCCGCGCCACGCCGCAATGGTTTATTTCCATGTCGGAGAACGGTCTCAGGGACAAGGCGCTGGCCGCCATCGATGACACCATATGGGTGCCGCCGGCGGGTCAGAACCGCATCAAATCCATGGTCGAAAGCCGGCCCGATTGGTGCATTTCGCGCCAGCGCGCCTGGGGCGTGCCGATCACCGTGTTCGTCGACAAACGCTCAGGCGAGCCCTTGCGCGACGAGGCGGTGAATGAGCGCATCGTCGCCGCGGTCGAGGCCGAAGGCACCGATATCTGGTTTACAAGCCCGCCCGAGCGCTTCTTAGGCCCCGACCGTGACGCCAAGGACTTCGATCAGGTGACAGATATCCTCGACGTCTGGTTCGATTCCGGCGCCACCCACAGTTTCGTCCTGGAAAAGCGGGATGATCTGGGCTGGCCGGCGGCGCTCTACCTCGAAGGTTCCGACCAGCATCGCGGCTGGTTCCAGTCCTCGCTTCTTGAATCCTGCGGCACAAGGGGCCGCGCGCCCTATGAAGCGGTGCTGACCCACGGTTTCGTCATGGCCGAGGACGGCCGCAAGATGTCGAAGTCCCTGGGCAACGTGGTCGCGCCGCAACAGGTGGTGGACCAGTTCGGCGCCGACGTGCTGCGCCTTTGGGTGGTGGGCTCGGACTATTCCGAGGATCTTCGCATCGGCCCCGATATCCTCAAGCATCAAATCGACACCTACCGGCGCCTGCGCAACACCATGCGCTACCTGTTGGGCGCGCTGGCGGATTTCGACGGCGGCGAACGGCTCGACCATGATGAGATGCCCGAGCTTGAACGCTGGATGCTGCACCGCCTGTTCGAGCTCGACCGCATGTTCAAGGCGTGTTGCGAGGGTTACGACTTCCACCCCCTCTATACCGCGATCCACAATTTCTGCGCCATGGACCTGTCGGCGTTCTATTTCGATATCCGCAAGGACTCGCTTTATTGCGACCGCAAGGATTCGACTCGCCGCCGCGCCGCACTGACGGTGATGGACCATGTGTTCATGTGCCTCACCACCTGGCTGGCGCCGGTGTTGTGCTTCACCGCCGAGGAGGTCTGGCTCACCCGCTTCCCGTCCGACGACGATAGCGTCCATCTGCAGAGCTTCCCCGAGGTGCCGGAGGCCTGGCGTGACGACGCCTTGGCCGTCAAATGGGAACGGATCCGGCGTTTGCGCCGGGTCGTCACCGGCGCCATCGAGATCAAGCGCGCCGACGGCACCATCGGTTCCAGCCTTCAGGCCCACCCGGTGGCCCATGCCGAACCGGATTATGTCGAGGCCATGGATGGGGTGGATCTTGCCGAGATTTCCATCACCTCGGCCGCCACCCTCAAAGAAGGCGCGGGGCCCGATGACGCCTTCACCGTTCCCGAGATTCCCGGCATTGCCGTGGTCGTGGGCATCGCCCGGGGCGAGAAGTGCCAACGCTGCTGGCAGGTGCTGAGCGAGGTCGGCGACGACGACAAGGATATCTGCCGCCGCTGCACTGACGCCATCGCCAACCATGCCGCTTCCGGCTAGGGGCGCGCGGTGGAGCTTAAAAGCAGGTCCTGTTTCGTCCTCGGCGCCGGCGCCGCCGCCTTGGTTCTCGTCCTCGATCAGTTGAGCAAATGGTGGGTGATCACCCGGCTGATGAACCCGCCCCGGGTGATCGAGATCACGCCGTTCTTCAATTTCGTCATGTGGTGGAACAAGGGCGTGACCTTCGGCCTGTTCGCTTCGGCGCCCGGTTGGGGACGCTGGGTGATGGTGGCGCTGTCCCTTGCCATCACCGCCATCCTGGTGATTTGGCTGCTTAAGGTTAACGATAAACTCCTGGCGCTGGCCATCGGCCTGGTCATCGGCGGTGCCGTGGGCAACGTGATCGACCGCATACGCTTCACCGCCGTCGCGGATTTCCTTGATTTCCACGTCGGTCTATGGCATTGGCCGGCCTTCAACCTGGCCGATTCGGCGATCACCATCGGGGTCGGTCTGCTGCTCATTGATGCTTTTCTTGCGCGCCGGGAACCGCTAGATTAGGGGCCAGGGACAAGAAGGTATTTCGCAGGGTGATTTTCATGAACGTCGTCTCTAGAGCTGTTAAGCCGCGGTCGATTGTGGCGCGTGCGCTTGTTGCCGGCGGTATCGTGGTGATCGGTTTTGCCGCATCGGGTTGCTCGTCGGTGCGCCAGGCCGTGGGCATGGAGAAGACGACGCCGGACGAGTTCCGGGTTGTGGCCCGGGCGCCGCTCAGCATGCCGCCCCATTATGGCCTGAAGGCGCCACGCCCCGGCGCGACACGGCCGCAAGAGATCAAAATCCCCGACAAGGCGCGCCAGATCGTGATTGATGGCAACGCCACGAGGAAAAATAATGCCGCGCTCGACGAACGGTTTCGCGGCCGCCCGGCGGGTGAGCTTGCGCTTCTGAAAAGGGCCGGGAGCGACAACATAGACCCCAACATCCGACGTGTGCTCGGCCGCGAATCCACCAACCTGGCTTCGGTTCAGAGGGGGTTCGCCGAGAAATTGATTTTCTGGAAAGAACCACCGCCCAAGGGCGTCGTGGTCGATCCCAAGCTCGAATCCCGACGGCTGCGCGAGAACGCCGCCCTCGGCCGCCCGGTGACCACCGGGGAAACCCCCGTGATCAAGCGCAAGGAAGGGGGATTGTTCGGCAACATCACCGGGGGAATCCTCAACAATCTCTTCTAGTAAGCATGTCAAGTGCGCAAGTCCCTTACGCGCCCTGACATCGCCCATCGTCACGCAGTTTTGATCGGGTTTTTCATTCCGGTACTTGCGGTTTTCGCTGCCAGTGCCATAGTCCTGTCAAAGTCTCCGGGTTGTATGCCCGGTGACGGTTTGGCGCCGTCGCTGTAATGTCGTTGGCTTCGCCTTGTAACCTTGCCGAGTGAGGATGTCAGGCTTCAATCGTCTCAATCTGTTGCTGTTCGCCGCGATAGCGGTCTTGATCGCCACCGCGCCGTGGTCTGCGGCCGCGGCCGGCGTGTTCAACCCTGAAACCTTCACCCTGAAGAACGGCCTCAAGGTCGTGGTCATATCCAATCACCGCTCACCGGTGGTGAAACACATGCTGTGGTACCGCATCGGGGCCGCCGACGATCCCCCGGGAAAGTCGGGGATCGCGCATCTGCTCGAGCACCTCATGTTCAAGGGCACAAAGACCATGGCCGCCGGGGCATTCTCCAAGGTCATTGCCCGCAACGGCGGCCGCGAAAACGCCTTCACCGGCCATGACACTACCGGCTATCACCAGACCGTGGCGGTAGACCGGCTCGAGTTGATGATGAAACACGAAGCCGACCGCATGGTGAACCTGGTGATCACCGACAAGGAGGTCGAGGCCGAGCGCAACGTCGTCATCGAGGAGCGCCGGGCCAGAACCGAAAACCGGCCGTCGGCACTGCTGAGCGAGCAGGCCCAGGCGGCGCTCTATCTCAACCACCCCTACCGCATTCCCGTCATCGGCTGGAAGCACGAGATCGAGGGTCTACAAAAGCAGGATATCCTCGATTTCTACCGCAGCCATTATACCCCGGCCAATGCCATCCTCATCGTCGCCGGCGATATCACCGCCAAGCAATTGCGGCCCTTGGCCGAGAAATATTATGGCGTGATCCCGTCGCGCAAGGTGCAGAGGCGCCAACGCCGCCAGGAGCCGCCCCAACGCGCGGACCGCCGGGTGACAATGAAAAGCAAGCGGGTGCGCGAACCCCGTTGGGCGCGCGATTATCTGGCGCCGAGCCGCGCCTCTGGCGCCACCCAGCACTCCCATCCCCTCGAGGTTCTGGAAGAGATACTTAGCGGCGGGGCGACGTCGCGGCTTTACCGGTCCTTGGTGGTCGAAAACAAAATCGCGATCTCGGCGGGAGCTTATTACGATGTCGACAGTCTCGATTTGGGCACCTTCGGCCTCTATGGTCAGCCCCGCAAAGGGACCTCGATTGAAAAATTCGAGGCGGCGATGGATGCCGAGCTCGCCAAGCTGTTTAAAGACGGGGTCAGCGCCGATGAGGTCCGCCGCGCCAAGAAGCGGCTCAAGGCGGCGGCCATTTTTGCCCGGGATTCCCTGAGCCGTGGCGCCAGGGCGATCGGCAACGCCCTGACCACGGGCCAAACCATCGGCGACGTGGAGAACTGGCCCGAGCGCATCGGGGCGGTTACCGTGGCCCAGGTCAATGCGGCGGCGCGCGCGGTCCTGCATGACAAGCGTTCGGTGACCAGTCTGTTGCTGCCGAAACGCAAAGGCCCCAAAAGCAAGGGCCCCAAAAGCAAGGGTAAGGCGAGATGACCTTGAAACAACTGTCGCCCAAGCGGTCGCGACATGGCGGTTGCCGCCATTCAATCGCTTCGGTTGTGATCCTGGTCGTGGCGGCCGTCCTGTTGTGGCCCGCCACGCCGGCCGGCGCCATTTCCATCCAGCGTGTGGTCAGTGAGAAGGGCATCGAGGCCTGGCTGGTCGAGGACCACAATGTCCCCCTGATGACCATGCGTTTCGCCTTCCGAGGCGGCAGCGCCCTTGACCCCAAGGGCAAGGAAGGCCTTGCCAACATGACCTCGTCGTTGCTCGATGAAGGCGCCGGGAAACTCGATTCCATGGCGTTTCAGCAGCGTCTCGAGGACAATTCCATATCCATCAACTTCGGCGCCAGCCTCGACAATTTCAGAGGCACGCTCCGCACCCTGACCGAGACCCGGGCCATGGCTTTCGATCTGTTGCGGCTCGCCATGACACGCCCGCGGTTCGACCCCGAACCGGTCGAGCGCATCCGCAGCCAGATTCTTTCGGGGCTCGCCCGCGCCGCCGAGCGCCCGCGCCACATCGCCCGGCGCACCTGGATGCGCGCCGTGTTCCCCGATCACCCCTATCGCCGCCCGGCGGACGGCACCCCCGAGAGCATCGCAAGGATCAAGGCCGGGGATATGGCCGGCTTCGTCAAGGACCGCCTGGGCCGGGACAAGCTGGTGATTGGCGTCGTCGGCGATATCTCGGCGAAACAGTTGGCACCGCTGCTTGATAAGACCTTCGGCCCATTGCCGGCCAAGGCCAAGTCCAACCACGTGCCCGAGGCCACCCCGGCCGTGGCCGGCGATGTCTTCGTGATCAAGCGCGACATCCCGCAAAGTGTGGTGCTGTTCGGCCATGGCGGCATCAAGCGCGACGATCCCGATTACTATGCCACCTACATCATGAATCACATTCTCGGCGGCAGTACCCTGAATTCCCGCCTTGGCAACGAGGTGCGGGAAAAACGCGGCCTCGCCTATTCGGTCTATAGTTACCTGTCGACCATGGATCATGCCGGGCTGATCATGGGCGGGGTGGCGACCGCCAATGAAAGCGTCGCCAAGTCGATCGAGATCATCCGCAAGGAATGGGGGCGCATGCGCAGCGGCAAGGTGTCCAAACAGGAGCTTTCCGACGCCAAGACTTATCTCACCGGTTCGTTCTTCACCCGCCTCAACTCAACGCGGCGGATTTCGCGGCTGTTGCTCGGCATGCAGCTGGAACATCTTGGCATCGATTACATTTCCCGCCGCAATCGCCTGATTGACGGGGTCACCGCCGCCGATATCCGCCGCGTCGCCCAACGGCTGCTCGATCCCGCGAAACTCACCTTCATCGTCATCGGCACCCCCAAGGGGGTCAAGCCGACCCGCGAACCGCCGCCCAAAAGCTGACGCCGCAACCACGCGAGCCATGCTCTACCGTCACGAAACCAGACTTTGTTTTGCCAAGAATATCGGTGACGACGGTCTCAGTGCCGACGAATTCGACCCGGTGTTGGAGGCCACGGCGCCGATTCTGGCGGATTTGTGTCGCCAACACGCCGATGGCGCCCAGGCGTTCCTGAAGCTGCCCGGGCGCACCGACGACCTCGACGGGCTGCATGCCCTGGCGCGGCGCTACCGCGGGAGTTTCGATGATGTCGTCGTTCTCGGCACCGGCGGTTCCAGCCTCGGCGGCCAGGCCCTCGCCGCCCTTGGCGCCACCAACGGCGATACCTCCCCGCGCCTTCATTTCATGGACAACATCGATCCCGCGAGCTTTGCCGTGCTGTTCGCGGGTCTCGATCTGGCGCGCACGGGCTGGATCGTCATATCCAAATCCGGCACCACGCCCGAAACCGTGGCCCAATTTCTGATTTGCTTGAAGCTGTTCTCGGATGTGGTCGGGATCGGCGAGGCCGCGGCGCAATTCGTTGTCATCACCGCGCCTGACGACGGCAATCCCTTGCGGCGCACCGCGGAGCGAAATTCCATCCCGGTTGTTGACTTTGATCCCGGCGTCGATGGCCGCTTTTCCGCCCTGTCAGCGGTCGGGCTGTTGCCGGCGATGATCGCGGGGCTTGACGGTGGCGCCGTCCGCCAGGGCGCCAAGGAGGTGCTGGACGCCGTCATGGCCGATGCCACGCCCGCCGCCGCCGCCGCCCAGGGTGCCGCCATCAATGTTGCGTTGTCGCAGCATCACCACATCAGTCAGACGGTGCTGATGCCCTATGCCGACCGTCTCAAGCTGTTCGCCGGGTGGCACCGTCAGCTCTGGGCCGAATCGCTCGGCAAGGACGGTTGCGGCACGACGCCGATCAATGCCCAGGGTGCCGTCGATCAACACAGTCAGCTCCAGCTCTATCTGGCGGGGCCGCGGGACAAGCTGTTCAACTTCATCCTCACCGACGCCGCCGGCAGCGGCCAGACCATCGTCGCCGATTTCACCGAGATGCCGGAGTTCGCCTACCTCAAAGGCCACAGCATGGGAGATCTGCTCGCCGCCGAGCAGGCCGCCACCGCCGAGACCCTGGCCAATAGCGGCCATCCGGTGCGCATGTTCGCCGTCGCCACCGTAAATGAAGGCGTTATCGGCGCCCTGATGATGCATTTCATGCTCGAGACCGTAATCGCCGCCGGCCTCTATGGCGTCGATCCCTTCGGTCAGCCCGCGGTGGAAGAGGGCAAGGTGCTGGCGCGCAGTTATCTTGCCGAACTGGGCACCGCCGGGGCCAAGGCGAAGGCGAAGGCGAAGGGCAAATGACACTGCGTGTGCTTCCCGAAACACTGGTCAACCGCATCGCCGCCGGCGAGGTGGTGGAGCGTCCGGCTTCGGTGGTCAAGGAGCTTGTCGAGAACGCCATCGACGCCGGCGCCCGGCACATCGACGTGGTTCTGCGTGACGGCGGCAAAAGCTTCATCTCGGTCAGCGATGACGGCGAAGGACTCGGCCGGGACGATCTGGCCCTTGCCGTAGAGCGCCACGCCACCTCCAAGCTCAAGGACGACGATCTCGTCGATATCGCGACGCTCGGGTTCCGCGGCGAGGCCTTGCCGTCGATCGGCGCCATCGCCCGGATGACGATGACATCGCGCGCCGCCGGCACCAATGAGGCCTGGTCGATCACCGTCGAGGGCGGCCGCAAATCGCAGCCGTCGCCCGCGGCCCATGCCATCGGCACCCGGGTCGAGATCCGCGATCTGTTCTTCGCCACCCCGGCGCGGCTCAAATTCCTCAAGACCTCCCGCACCGAACTCAACCACGCCATCGATGCGGTCAAGCGCCTCGCCATGGCCACACCCGCCATTGCCTTCACATTCCATGACGATGACCAGGTCAAACTCAGGTTCGACGCCGCCCAGGGTGATCTGTTCGCCGCCCGGCTTGTGCGCCTCGGCGCCGTGATGGGGCGCGAATTCGCCGACAACGCGGTCGCCATCGATGCCGAGCGCGAGGGCCTCCACCTCGGCGGCTATATCGGATTGCCGACCCTTAACCGCGCCAACGCCCAGGCCCAGTACCTGTTCGTCAATGGCCGCCCGGTGCGCGACCGCCTGTTGGCCGGCGCCGTGCGCGGGGCCTACCAAGATGTGCTGGCCCGCGACCGCCATCCCCTGTTGGCGCTGTTCCTCGAAGTGCCCTCGGACATGGTCGACGTCAATGTCCATCCCGCCAAGACCGAGGTGCGGTTTCGCGATACCGGTCTGGTCCGCGGCCTCATCGTCGGCGCCATCAAGCACGCCCTGGCGGATGCCGGCCACCTCACCGCCACCACCCATTCGGCCGCGGCTCTCGGCGCGTTCACCCCCGAGGCGGGAATGCACTTAGCGCCATATGCTGGCGGGACCGGCCATGGGGCCCGGCTGCCCCCGGGCCTGGCCGAGGCCGCCGCCGCCTATCATGCCCCCCTTCCAGGCCAAGCCCTGCCGGGGCTCTCGACCCCGCCGGGGGGGGCAATCGCCGATGCCATCATCCCGGGCGACGATCGGGCAGCGCTGGAATATCCCCTGGGCGCGGCGCGGGGCCAGCTGCACGAGACCTATATCGTCGCCCAGACCCGGGACGGCATCGTCATC
>JAZFWG010000203.1:0-4420 GCA_036448135.1 Alphaproteobacteria bacterium | reverse complement strand
ATGCGATCCTAAGACCGCACTGTTGCAAAAACATCTCATATTTTGGGGCACAATTCCGGGAAATTTCGTGATCGCGGCCATTATATATAAAAATATCTTTATATACTTATTAAGACTTTGGAGGTATGAAACAGGACCTTCGAAAACGGAATCCCCGGAATGGACGAATTCCTCATCAAGCTACGCGCGGTTGCCGAGCCGACACGCCTTCGGCTCCTGGTGCTGTGCGCCCATGGTGAACTGACGGTGAGCGAAATCACCCGGATCCTCGGCCAAAGCCAACCCCGGGTCTCGCGCCATCTCAAGCTTCTGGTCGAGGCCGGGTTGCTGCGGCGCCTCCAGGAAGGGACCTCGGCATTTTACCGGCTCGCCGCGGGCGCCAATGGCAGTGGCAATGGCAGCGCCGATGAGCTGGTGCGCAGGCTGGTCGAATTGTTGCCCGCCGACGACGCCACCTTGGCCCTCGATCGCGAGCGTCTTGACGCCATTAAACTGGCCCGTGCCGAGAGGGCGGCGGCCTATTTCCGTTCCAACGCCGCCCATTGGGACAAGTTGCGCAAGCTCTATGTCGATGAGAGTGAAGTCGAAACCCGTCTGATCAAGCTTCTGCCGTTGGCGCCGGCGGCTCAATTGCTCGATGTCGGCACCGGCACCGGCCGCATCCTTGAAATCTTTGGCGACAAGGTCACCCATGCCCTCGGCATCGATTTGTCGCGCGAAATGCTGGCGGTCGCCCGCGCCAATCTCGAACGGAGCGGTCTTGCCAATTGCGAGGTTCGTCACGGCGATATGTACAAGCTGCCGGTGCCGACGGCGTCCTTCGATGCCGTCACCTTTCACCAGGTGTTGCATTTCGCCGACGATCCCGGCGCCGCCCTCAAGGAGGCGGCAAGGGTTCTGCGTCCTGGTGCGCGCCTGGTGATCGTCGATTTTGCCCCCCATCAGCTGGAGTCATTGCGCAGCGAACACGCCCACCGGCGTCTTGGTTTCGCCAATGACGAGGTCGCCGGCTGGTGCCGCGCCGCCGGCCTTGAGCTGGTCGAAAGCGAAGACCTGCCGGGCGATTCCCTGACCGTGATGCTGTGGGCCGCCGACCGCGCAGATGGGCCGAAAGATAGGGCCCCCGGTAGGTTCGCAACCCGGATTGGGGCGTGATCATGAGCGGCGCGAAAATCAACCGATTTATCGCTTCCGGCGCTTCCGGCTTCGGGCTGCCAACGGACGCCCTCGCCGGACCCAAGGTTTCGTTCGAATTCTTTCCGCCCAAGACCGAGAAGATGGAACAAACCCTGTGGTCCTCGATCCGCCGTCTCGAGTCCCTGGCGCCACGTTTCGTGTCGGTGACCTATGGCGCCGGCGGCAGCACCCGCGAGCGCACCCACGCCACCGTGGTCCGTATCCTCAACCAGACCTCTCTGGTGCCGGCGGCGCATCTGACCTGTGTCGGCGCCACCCGGGATGGCGTCGATGAAGTGGCGCGGGGCTATTGGCAGGCCGGTGTCCGCCACATCGTCGCCTTGCGCGGCGACCCGCCGGCCAACAGCAATGGTTACAAGGCGGAGCCCGGCGGCTACGCCTATGCAACCGATCTTGTCGCCGGCCTCAAGCGGGTGGCCGATTTCGAGATCAGTGTTGCCGCCTTTCCCGAAACCCACCCCGAAGCCTTGGGCCCGGACGCTGACCTCGACAACCTGAAGCGCAAGATCGATGCCGGCGCCAGCCGGGCGATCACCCAATATTTCTTCGACGGCGATGTCTATCTGCGGTTCATCGAGCGCGCGCGGCAGGCCGGGATCACGGTTCCCATCGTGCCCGGCATTCTGCCGGTCACCAACTTCGCCCAGGTGGTCAAGTTCAGCACCATGTGTGGCGCCAGCGTTCCCGACTGGATGGCCAAATTGTTCGAAGGGCTCGACGATGATCCCGAAACCCGCAAATTGGTGGCGGCGACGGCGGCGGCGGAACAATGCCGCTATCTCTCCAAGCAAGGGGTGGAGGAATTTCATTTCTACACCCTCAACCGCGCCGATCTGACCTTCGCCATCTGCCATATCCTCGGACTCAGGCCTCAAGCCCAGGAGAATGCGGCCCCTGCCACCGGGGAGAGCGGCGATGGATGAGCGGGTGAAGACCAGGACACGCGAAACCGCGGCGGCGGCGTTGGAGCGCTTGTTGGATCAGCGCATCGTCATGCTCGACGGCGCCATGGGCACCATGATCCAGGCCCATGGCTTGGACGAAAAGGATTTCCGCGGCGAACGCTTTGCCGATTGGCCCAGTGATCTCAAGGGCAACAATGATCTCTTGAATCTCACCAAACCGGCGATCGTCGAAGGCATCCACCGCGCCTTCCTCGAGGCCGGGTCCGACATCATCGAGACCAACACCTTCAATTCCACCGCCATCTCCCAGGCCGATTACGGTCTCGAGGATTTGGCCTACGAGCTCAACCTGGCCGGCGCCAGGATCGCGCGGGACGTCGCCGATCGCTTTGCCGGTGACTTGGGTGATGGCCGGGGTGATGGCCGCCGCTTCGTCGCCGGCGCCTTGGGACCCACCAACCGCACGGCGTCGATGTCGCCCGATGTCAACGACCCCGGCTTCCGCAACGTCGATTTCGACCAACTGGTCTGCGCCTATATCGACGCCGTCCGCGGCCTCCATGAGGGTGGGGCCGATCTCCTGCTGGTCGAGACCGTATTCGATACCTTGAACTGCAAGGCCGTAATCTACGCCATCAAGAGCTATTTCGACGGTCTCAGCGATGATGCCGGCCCAGCTTTGCCGGTGATGATCTCCGGTACCATCACCGACGCCTCCGGCCGCACGCTTTCGGGCCAGACCACCGAGGCGTTCTGGGACTCGGTGGCCCATGCCAAGCCGCTGAGTATCGGCTTGAACTGCGCCCTCGGCGCCAAGGATCTCAGGCCGTATGTCCAGGAGCTTTCACGCCTCGCCGGGGTCCGGGTCAGCGCCCACCCCAATGCCGGCCTGCCCAACGAATTCGGTGGCTATGACGAGACCCCGGATTACATGGCGGGGCTGTTGGGGGAATTCGCCAGAAGCGGCTTTATCAACATCGTTGGCGGCTGTTGCGGCACCACGCCGGACCACATCAAGGCGATCCGCACGGCGGTCGAGAATGTGGCGCCACGCCAGGTTCCCAGCGTCCCCCGCCATTGCCGCCTCGCAGGCCTCGAGCCCTTAAGCTTCGGGCCGGTGACCGGCTTCGTCAATGTCGGCGAGCGCACCAATGTCGCCGGCTCGGCGCGCTTCGCCAAGCTGATCAAGGCCGGGGATTTCACCGCCGCCGTCGAGGTGGCGCGCCAACAGGTGGCCAACGGGGCCCAGGTGATCGACGTCAACATGGACGAGGCCATGCTCGATTCCGAACACGCCATGGTGACGTTCCTCAAGCTGATTGCCGCCGAGCCCGACATCTCGCGGGTGCCGGTGATGATCGATTCGTCGCGATGGTCGGTGATCGAAGCCGGACTGAAATGCATCCAGGGCAAGGGGGTGGTGAATTCGATCAGCCTCAAGGAAGGCGAGGACGCCTTCATCTCCCAGGCCCGCGAGATTCTGCGTTACGGCGCCGCGGTCATCGTCATGGCCTTCAACGAACAGGGCCAGGCCGATAATTTCGAGAGCATGGTCGAGATCTGCTCCCGGTGTTACCGCATCCTCACCGAAGAGGTCGGCTTCCCGCCCGAGGACATCATCTTCGACCCCAACGTCTTTCCCATCGCCACCGGGATCCCGGAACACGACAATTTCTCCGTCGACTACATCAAGGCCGCCAAGGAGATCAAGGCGCGCCTGCCCCATGCCCTGGTCTCGGGCGGCGTCAGCAACATGTCGTTTTCGTTCCGTGGCAATGATGGGGTGCGCGAAGCCATGCACGCGGTGTTCCTCTACCATGCGGTCCAGGCCGGGATGGACATGGGCATCGTCAATGCCGGCCAACTCGCGGTTTACGCCGATATCCCGGTGGATATGCGCCAACGCATCGAGGACGTGGTGCTGAACCGGCGCGAAGACGCCACCGAGCGGCTGTTGGAAATCGCCGACCAGGCCCGCGGCAAATCGCGCCACAAGGAAGAGGACACCGCCTGGCGTCAGGCCCCGGTCCATGAGCGCCTCAGCCACGCCTTGGTGGAGGGCATCACCAGCCACATCATCGAGGACACCGAAGAGGCGCGGCAGTCTTTCGACCATGCCATCCATGTCATCGAGGGGCCGTTGATGGACGGCATGAACGTGGTCGGCGATCTCTTCGGTTCCGGCAAGATGTTCCTGCCCCAGGTGGTGAAAAGCGCCCGGGTGATGAAACAGGCGGTGGCCCATCTGGTGCCCTTCATCGAAGCGGAAAAGCATGGCAAAGCCAGCACCAAGGGCAAGATCCTGCTCGCCACCGTCA
>JAZFWG010000202.1:0-3411 GCA_036448135.1 Alphaproteobacteria bacterium | reverse complement strand
CATTTGCTGCCGGAGACGAAGATCCACGCGATCTATGGGGTCGACGACATCAGCGAGCGTCACCGCCACCGCTACGAGGTCAACATCACCTATCGCCAAAGGCTGGAAGAGGCGGGTCTGCGCTTTTCCGGCCTGTCGCCGGACGGCGAACTGCCGGAGATCGTCGAGTTGGCGGATCATCCCTGGTTCGTCGGCGTTCAGTTCCATCCCGAGCTGAAATCGCGGCCGTTCGAACAGCATCCGCTGTTCTCCTCCTTCGTCCAAGCCGCCATCGACCAGTCACGCCTGGTGTGATCGGAGACGGTGGCATGACCGAACCGACCAGCCGTCACGTTGCCGTGGGCGATGTCATCTTCGGCAATGATTTGCCGCTGGTGCTGATCGCCGGGCCATGCCAGATGGAAAGCCGGGCCCACGCCCTGGAGATGGCGTCGGCGCTGGTGGAGATGGCCAGAGATCTGGGCATCGGGCTGATCTACAAGACCTCGTTCGACAAGGCCAACCGCACCTCCCATGAAACCCCGCGCGGCATCGGGCTCGAGGAGTCGCTGCCCATCTTCGAGGAAATCAGCCAGACCCATGGCTGTCCGACCCTGACCGACGTGCACACCGCCGAGCAATGCACCGGGGCCGCCACCGCCGTCGATGTGCTCCAGATCCCGGCTTTCCTGTGCCGCCAGACCGACCTTCTGATTGCCGCCGGCGAAACCGGCCGGGCCATCCATATCAAGAAGGGCCAGTTCCTCGCGCCCTGGGACATGGCCAATGTCGCCGCCAAGATCACCGCGACCGGAAACGACCGGGTGTTGCTGTGTGAACGCGGCGCCAGCTTCGGCTACAACACCCTGGTATCCGACATGCGGGCCTTGCCGGTGTTGCGCGCCACCGGGTTCCCCGTGGTGTTCGACGCCACCCATTCGGTGCAGCAGCCGGGAGGCCGGGGCACCTCTTCGGGCGGCGAGCGTGAATATGTGCCGGTGCTGGCGCGCGCCGCGGTCGCGGTCGGCGTCGCCGCGGTGTTCCTGGAGACCCATCAGGATCCGGACCATGCGCCGTCCGACGGCCCCAACATGATAGCCCTCAAGAACCTGCCGGCGCTGGTGAAAAACCTGATGGAATTCGATCGGCTGGCCAAGGCAAAACCGATTTCATGAATCCGGCGTCCGTGGTTTTGACCGGGTTGCTGGCCCTGGCGGTTGCGTGGCCGGTAGCGGCCCAGACCACCAAGGCGCCCGCCGATGATGCCATGAAGATTGCCGCCGCCGCCGGCGTCTACATCGGCATGATGGAGAACTGCAAGGCCGACACCAAGGCCATCCGCACCCATTACCGGGACCGCATCGCCAAGACGGCCGGCGACGATGGTGGCAAGGCCCTGGACCTGTTCGAAGGAGCCATCCGCCGCTCCTCCGCCGAGGCAGCGACGCGTCACGTTCCTGGGGCCTGTGAGAAGACCCGCGCCGCGCCGTGGACCGAGTTCCAAAAGGTCATCGACGGTCTGCTCGAAGGCAAGTGGCGCTTTTGAGCCAGTCGCGCTGGCTCGCAGATCCTTAACATTCCCCCATCTTGGTGTTCCCTTGGTCTTCTCCCGGGGGGAGGGGATACTTGCTATTGTGCCTTCGTGGCATTATCTGTTGCCTCCCAATCCGCACCCGGCGCCGGAGCGACCATGACCGCGATCACCGATATCCACGCCCGTGAGATACTGGATTCCCGGGGCAACCCCACCGTCGAGGTCGATGTCGAACTCGAGACCGGGGTGATGGGCCGCGCCGCCGTGCCGTCCGGGGCCTCGACCGGGGCCCATGAGGCCGTCGAACTTCGCGATGGCGACAAGTCGCGCTATGGCGGCAAGGGCGTTCACAAGGCGGTCGATACGGTCAATGGCGAGATCTTCGACGCCCTGTCCGGCATGGAGGCCGAGGACCAGGCATCCATCGACATGGCCTTGATCGAACTCGACGGCACCACCAACAAAGCCCGCCTCGGCGCCAATGCGATCCTCGGCGTCAGCCTGGCTGTGGCCAAGGCGGCGGCGGCGGAATCCGGCCTGGCCTTGTTCTCCTATCTCGGTGGCGCCGGGGCGCGGACCTTGCCGGTGCCGATGATGAACATCATCAATGGCGGCGCCCACGCCGACAACGCCGTCGACATTCAGGAATTCATGATCATGCCGGTGGCGGCGTCCGGCATCGCGGAGGCGGTGCGCATGGGCGCGGAAGTCTTCCATGCCTTGCGCGCCCGGCTTGCCGACGCCGGCCACAACACCAATGTCGGCGACGAAGGCGGCTTTGCCCCCGACCTTAAAAGCACCGACGAGGCCCTGGGTTTCATCATGGCGGCGATCGAGGCGGCGGGTTACGTGCCAGGTGATGACATCGTCCTCGCCCTCGATCCCGCCTCCACGGAATTCTTCAAGGACGGCAAATATGAATTGGCCGGCGAGGGCAAAAGCCTGGATGCCGCCGGCATGGTCGCGTACTACCGCGACCTGGTTGACCGTTACCCGATCCTTTCCATCGAGGACGGCATGGCCGAGGACGATTGGGACGGCTGGGCGGCCTTGACCACCGAGCTCGGCGGGCGCGTACAAATCGTCGGCGACGATCTGTTCGTTACTAACCAGGAACGATTAAGCCGTGGTATCCGTGACGGCGTGGCCAACGCCATCTTGGTCAAGCTCAACCAGATCGGCACGCTGTCGGAAACCCTGGAAACCGTGGATCTTGCCCACAAGTCGGGCTACCGCGCCGTCATATCCCACCGCTCCGGCGAGACCGAGGACGCCACCATCGCCGATCTCGCCGTGGCCACCAATTGCGGTCAGATCAAGACCGGTTCGCTGTCGCGCTCGGACCGTTTGGCCAAGTACAATCAACTGATCCGCATCGAGGAAAGCCTGGGCGTGGCGGCCCGCTACGGCGGCCGCGCGGCGTTGCGCGCGCCGTGAAATTGCTGTCGCCGGCCAACCTTGACCCCGATTAAATTCCAGATTCCACTGGATTTTTCTGTTGACGCCCATGAATCAGGTGTGATTCCATCCACCCATGTTGTTGCTCCATGAACTCCGCAAGCGCGCCCGGCATATTGCCGCGCCCGTGTTGGGGGCGAGCATCTTTCTCTATTTCGCCTATCATGCCATCCAGGGAGACCGGGGCATCATCGCTTGGCTGCGGCTGAGTCAGCAGGTCGAGGACGCGGCGATGACGGCAAAAAACATCTCCGCCGAGCGCATTGTCCTGGAGCGGCGCACCAGCAGTCTCGGCGCCGATAACCTGGATCCGGACCTGTTGGATGAACGGGTGCGCATCACCCTCGGTTATGCCCATCCCGACGACGTCGTCATCTTCGAAAAGACCCCTTAGCCGAGCGGTGATTGGGGTGTTGGCGGACCGGAAGGCGGCAATTTAT
>JAZFWG010000201.1:0-2221 GCA_036448135.1 Alphaproteobacteria bacterium | reverse complement strand
GGAAAGCGATGCCAGAGCTCCGGTTTCCTCCAACAGTCCGGCATCGGCGACGATCTCTGTGAGCGCACGAATATCGTCGAGCGTTTCCAAGGCTTCGACCGCATCGCCCAACGCCGCCACCTTGTCCGCGGTCAACAGCCTGCCGGCGCAGTCGTTGAACTTGTCGCGCACGGCGCCGGCGGGCAGGGGATTCGCGGAACTGTATCCGACAGGATTCTCCAGGGCGAGGGAATAAACCTTGCCCGATGCCGTGGTGACCTTGACCTCGCCGATAAAAAGCCCCTCGGAGATATCCTCGGGCGCGGGATGGGGCTCGGCGGTAATCCGCGCCATCACGGCACGCGCATCGGCATCGTTATAGGCGTCGGCGTCGAAATGTTCGATCTTAACCTGGCCGTGCATGAGGGCCCGGGCGAGGACGTATTGGACGGAGAACTTGGCGTCCAGCGCGCTTTTGGGATCGGGCCGGAAGGTATGGGTCAACCCCCGCGCATGGGTCCAGGACAAGATGTGATCCACGTTCTTGGGACCGAGCCCATGACGGTGGCGTAACTCCAACAACGCATCGATGGCCGAATGGGTGCTGCCGCAGCACGGATGACGCTTGATGGCAAGGCCCGGCTCGACGATGTTGAAGGGATCGGCAAATCCCGGAACGACGCGCTCGGCATCGTAGTTGCCCGCGCCGTCGAACACCTCGAAAAAGCCCTGGGGGTGCTCGAAGGAGTCGCGATTGGCGGTGAAACCGTCTCGCGCCAACAGTGCTGCCAATAATCCGTTGCGGTTGGTCTGACCGATATGCAAGGGCTTGGTCATGGTCCCGAAATTGGCCTTGAGGCCCGACGAAAACGAAACCGCGAGCCCGAGCGCGAGTGCGATGCCGTCGGCGTCCAGCCCCAGCAGTTTGGCGCAAGCCGCCGCCGCACCCAGCGTCCCTAGGGTCGCCGTTGGATGCCAGCCCTTTTCGTAGTGATGAAAATTGACGCCGCGGGCGATGGCGCATTCGGTCTCGAAGCCGGCAAGATAAGCGACGATCAGGTCCCGGCCGCTGACCGGCGCCACCGTTCCCATCTCTTCGCCCAGCGCGATCAGCGCCGGCACCAGGGGCGCCGAGGGATGGCCGCCGAGGGTGTTGGAGACATCGTCGAAATCAAGGGCATGGGCGGCCACCCCATTGACGAAGGCGGCATCGAGGACGCCGGTCCGGCGCCCGAACCCGAACACCAGCGCCGGTCCGTCGTCACCGCTCGTGGGGCGCCCGGTGGCCATGGCGTTGGCGGCGATGCGCGCGCAATCCTCGGGCGCACCGGCCAGGGTGACGCCGATGATGTCCAAGATACCGACCTTGGCCCAATGGAGCGCTTCGTCATCGACCGTCGCCCAATCCAGGCCCACGACTTTTTCCCCGAGCTCACGTGCCACGCCCATGGCCAGCCCCCTGTCAACAATCCAAGTTATGGCCAGCGAATATAGCCTATAATCGTGCGGAGGGATTACAATCCCCGCCGCGGACCGGTTGAGAGGCGGCACGCGCAACATCAAGTCAGGGAATACCAATCACTTGAGTGGATCCGCGAACCTCGACATCCCTATACAAGCGGGCTTGCCCACTATATCGCCACCGTCGCCTATGAGACCGGCCCCCGGGTCGGCATCTGCATGAGACAGGAACACATCGGCCAGGGCTGGCATTCGGGCGCGACCACCGGCGTATTCTCGGCCGCCGCCGCGGCGGCGCTGCGTGATCAAAGGAAACATTGGCCGCTGCGGGAAACGCATCTACTAGGTGCCAGGTAGGCAAAATTATAACCGCACGAAGATTTCTCCCTCCAGGAGGGAGCGCTGGTTCTGCACTGAGGCGGAGGCGAGGGCAGCAGGGTGGCGGCAGTCAAAGCGATGACGTTTGAAGGAGATGTTGTCCATCCCGAAAGGCTACACTGAAGATCCGATTGAGGTCAGAGCACTTAACGTGACAATGTCAGTGAGGCTGAGAAGGTGAAGGAAGCGAAGGAAGCGGAAACCACCGGGGATTAAGGTTTTGATCCTGACCTAGATGTGACATTTGCAACACGCAGGAAAGCAGGGAATGAATTATGGTTGATCTTGTCAACGAGCTTGAAGGCAAGGTTGCCATTGTCACGGGCAGCGCCCGGAATATCGGCCGTGCCACCGCAGAAGAACTGGCCCGTGCCGGTGCTGCCGTGGTGATCAATGCGCTGCA
>JAZFWG010000200.1:0-2352 GCA_036448135.1 Alphaproteobacteria bacterium | reverse complement strand
ATGTCGCGGTTCTTGCCGACGGTGCGGTAATCGAGGTCGATCTGCACCACCGTGGCGTCGGCGCGAAGCCTGGAACCATAGCCCATGCGGAAATCGAACGGCGTGCCGACGATGACGATGACGTCGGCCTTATCGAAGGCGAGGCGCCGGGTGCGGTGGAAGTGATGGGGATCGCCGGGCGGGAAGGTGCCGCGGCCCGAGCCGTTGAGATAGGCCGGGATGTTGAAGGCGCGGGCGAACTCCTTGGCGGCCTCGGTGGCGCGCGAGGTCCAAACCTGGGTGCCGAACAGCACGCAGGGGCGCGTCGACGCCACCAGGATGTCGGCCAGCTTCTCGATATCGACGGGATCGGCGAGCGATTTGGTCGAGGCGCGGTAATGCCCGGCCTTGGGGATGCGGGCGGCGCTAAGATCGATCTTGGCGTCGAGGATGTCGCGGGGGATCTCGAGGAAGGAGGGGCCCGGCGCGCCGTTGTAACATTCGCGGAACGCCATCGAAACGAAGTCGGCGATGCGCGCCGTCGACGGCACGGTGGCGGCGAACTTGGTGATCGGGGAGAGGATGTCGACATGGGGCAGGTCCTGGAGCGAGCCCATCTTGTGCTGGCCGAGCGCGCCCTGGCCGCCGATCAACAGCATCGGGCTTTCGGCGCGAAAGGCGTTGGCGATGCCGGTGATGGCGTCGGTGGTGCCGGGGCCGGCGGTGACGACGGCGCAGCCGGTCTTGCCGCTCTGTCGCGAGTAGCCGTCGGCGGCGTGGGCCGCCACCTGTTCGTGGCGCACGTCGATGATCTTGATGCCCTCGTCCAGGCAGCCGTCATAGATGTCGATGATATGGCCGCCGCAAAGGGTGAAGATGACATCGACGCCTTCGTTCTTCAGCGCCTTGGCGACCAGGTGGCCGCCTGAGATGGTCTCGCCACCGGCCGCCGCGCCGGCTTTCTTGGCTGCTTTCTGGGCCGTTTTCTGGGCCGTTTTCTGGGCCGCTTCCGCCATGTTCATTCTCCAATCGGGTCGTAGGTTTCAGCCATAAGGGCCTTAATCCAGATAGTAGGCGTTCTTCTCGACGTGGGCGGCGAGATCGAGGGTGTGTTCGCGCGCCAGGCGCTCGGCCAGCTCGGTGTCCCTCGCCTCAAGCGCCTCGATGATGTTCATGTGATCGATGATCGAGCGGCTGGCGCGGTCGCCTTCGGCGATGGTGCGCATGCGGATCGAGCGGATATGGATGAAGGTGTTCTCGCACACCTTCTTCATCAGATCGCAGCGCGCGAGGTTGAGCAGCGCCTGGTGGAAGCGGATGTTGGCCTCGGAATATTCATCGATGTTGGCCTGCACCTGGTTGTTCTCGAAGGTGGCGAACACCTTGCGCAGGCTGGCGATCTCCTCATCCGCGGCGTTGAGCGTGATGAGCCGCGCCGCCATGCTCTCGAGCGCCGCCCAGACGGTGATCATCTCGAGGATCTCGTGCTTGGTCTTGCGCACCACGAAGGCGCCGCGCCGGGGCACCGTGCGCACCAGCCCTTCCTGCTCGAGCCGGGCGATGGCCTCGCGGATCGGCGTCCTCGAGACGCCGAGCTCATCGGACAAGCGGCGCTCATCGAGGCGGAGCTCCTCGGAATCATAGATGTTCATCGAGGTGATGGCGCTCTTCAGGGCGTCGTAGACCTTGGCCTTGAGGCTGAAATTGGCGTCGATCGGCTGGATCACGGGTCGCGGCGTGGCCATGTCACCATCACCCTTGGCTTTGCCTGGTTGCAAATTCGCCCGCCCATCGGCTCGGGGCGGTCGAATCCGAGGCTTCGGTATACGGTATACAATATACCATATACATCCAAAAAAGCAAGCCTTCGCTTGACCTCAAGGGCGCTTTTTTTGGGCGTGAGCGCGGCTTTCTGGGGGGCCGGCCAAGGCACCGGCGCGCCTTTTAGGCCTCCGGCGGTTCGCTGGGGCTATCGGGGCGGCCGGTCGGGGAAGCCGATGCTAGCGATTTCAGGCGGACTTCGCCCGCTTGCCGGCGGTCTTCAGGCGTCCGCCGGCGGGCGGCGGAATTTGGTCATCGCGATCTTGATCAGAAAGAAAAACCAAAGGAGGCGCCTAATGGGTGACCCCTTCCTCTGTGAGGGCAGAAAGGGCCGTCTGGCCAGACCTGGCTTTCGAGCCATTCGCGGGCCTTGGTTTCGTCGTGGAATATGGGTTTTTGCAGGTCTGACAGGGGTAAACCCATTAGTGCTTCGCGGTATCGCTGTTCTCGAGACCGGACGCGTGCCCCAAAACTACATCGATTGCATCTCGCATATTCTGTGCGTCGGTCTTGCCCACCTGAAATGACAATTCAGAGCCGCCCTCTACCCGA
>JAZFWG010000199.1:0-12190 GCA_036448135.1 Alphaproteobacteria bacterium | reverse complement strand
TTCACGGTCGAGTTCGATGATCTTGGCGGACACGCCGGGATGGCTTTCCTCGATCTCATGGGCGAGAAAGCGACCGATATTGCCGCCACCGAGGATGATGATGCGCCGGGCCTCGGTCTCATCGTGGCCGAAGGCCATCATGGTGCGGGTGACATGGTTGCTGTCGGCAACGAAATAGACCTCGTCGCCGGGCAGCAAATGATCGTTGCCGGAAGGCACGAAGGCCTGATCGTCGCGGATGACACAGACGACGATGATGTTGAGGGCGGGGAACAGCTCGGTCAACTGGCGCAAGGGGGTGTTCACAAGGGGGCAATCTTCGGTGCACCTCACCCCAACCGTCTTCACCTTGCCGTCGGCAAGGGGGATCATGTCGAAGGCGCCGGGCACCTGAAGGCGTCTTCCGATGGCCCGGCCGACTTCGATTTCCGGAGAAATAATGACGTCGATCGGCATGTGGTCGCGGCTGAACAGATCGGCCCAGATCGGCAGCAAATAGCTTTGGTGCCTGACACGGGCGATCTTGGTCGGCACCTTGAACAGGGAATGGGCGACCTGACAGGCCACCATGTTGACCTCGTCGGCGTAGGTGACCGCGATGATCATGTCGGCATCGGCGGCACCTGCCGCCTCAAGGTCGTCGGGATGGGAGGCAAAGCCCTCCATGGCCTTGACGTCAAGGGAATCGCTGAGTTTCCGAATCAGTTCCGGCGATTGGTCTATGACCGTGACATCGTTGTTCTCACCGGCCAAATGGCGCACGATGCTGCTTCCCACTTGGCCGGCGCCGCATACGATCACTTTCATGGTATTCGCTACCCGGTTGTTCGAAACGGGCCCATATTTCTAAGGAGAGCGGTGCCGGTTCATGCCGAGGCCCGTTCGCCGCTGGCAATGCCGAGCGATTTCAATTTGCGGTGCAAGGCCGAACGTTCCATGCCAATGAAGGCCGCTGTACGGGAGATATTGCAGCCAAACCGTATGACCTGCGCCGCCAAATAATCGCGTTCGAAGATCACGCGCGCCTCGCGCAATGACAGGCCCATGATCTCTTCGTTACGGTCCGAGGCCAAGGCCGCCGGCGCATTGTCATTGATCTCCGGCGGCAGCATGTCGGAACGGATCGGCGCCTTGACATCCCCCGGCGCCATGATCAGAAGCCATTCGATGACATTGCGCAATTGACGCACGTTTCCGGGCCAGTTATGGCCCTGCAATGCCGCCATGGCGTCTTCACTGATCTGCCGCTCGACGGTTCCCGCGGCCCGGGCCGAACGGGCCATGAAATGGTGGGCCAGCAGCGGTATGTCTTCGCGCCGATCGCGCAAAGGCGGCACCGTGATGGGCACGACATTGAGCCGGTAGAACAGGTCTTCGCGGAAATTTCCGGAGCTGATACCCTCTTCAAGGTTATGGCTGGTGGAGGCGATGACCCGAACATCGACTTCGACCTTGGTGTTGCCGCCGACCCGCTCGAAGGACTGTTCCTGCAGCACTCGCACGATCCGGCCCTGGGTCTCGATCGGCATGTCGGCGACTTCGTCGAGCAACAAGGTTCCGCCATGGGCGGCCTCGAAGGTGCCGGTCAGGCGCGGGCTGTCCTTGGTCTTGAAACCGGGTTCGGTGCCGAACATTGCGATCTCGAGATGTTCCGGCACCATGGTGGCGCAATTCAGGACCACGAAAGGCGCCCCAGCCCGCCCCGAGCGAGCGTGCAGCAAACGCGCCACCACTTCCTTGCCGCTGCCGGCGGGCCCGGTGATCAGGACGCGGCTGCCGGAAGGGGCGACCCGGTTGATGGCGGCTTCCATCTGATTGATGGCCGCCGATTCACCGATAAGTTCTTCCTCCGGGCCGGCAAGCAGACGCAACTCCTGGTTTTCACGGCGCAGCCTCGTCGCTTCGATCGCGCGGGCGACAACCTGCAACAACCGGTCCGACTTGAAGGGCTTTTCGATATAGTCATAGGCGCCATGCTTGATGGCCCGGACCGCGGTCTCGATATTGCCGTGGCCGCTGATCATCACCACCGGAAGTTCGGGATTCTCGCGTTTGACGATGTCGAGGATATCGAGGCCATCCATGTCGCTGCCCTGCAGCCAGATATCAAGAACCACCAGACTGGGCCGGCGGACCTGGATTTCCCTCAGGGCCGATTCGGCGTCGCCGGCATCGCGGGGCTCGTAGCCTTCGTCCTTGAGAATGCCGCCGATCAGCATTCTGATGTCGGCTTCGTCGTCAACAATGAGAACGTCAGGATTCATTTGCAGCGGTTTTCAAATTTGTAGAGATTTCTTCGGCGGGCCGCGGAGCATGTTCGTCCTTGGCAAAAACCAAGCTTACCCGAGCGCCGCCACTTTCACGATTCCCAAATACCAATTCACCCTTATGATCTTCCATGATTTTCTTGACGATAGCTAGGCCCAGGCCCGTTCCGTCATTTCGGGTCGTCACATAGGGATCAGTAATATCCTTGCTGCGGTCAGAGGGCAATCCGATACCGCTATCCTCGACAATGACGGCAAGGTGATCGTCGCTATCGTTGACCGACACCCAAACCTCGCGCGGACCGGGATCGGTTTCGCGGTTGCGTTCATTGATCGCATCGGCGGCATTTTGCAACAGGTTGGTCAGGCACTGGCCGATCTGACGGTCGTCGCAGACGATTTCCATATCCTGGTGGGGCAATTCGCAGTGGTACTCGATATCCTGGTTGGCGTTCTTTTGAAGAAACACCGTCCGGCGCACGATCTCGGTCAGGCTGCGACGATCGAAAACCGGCGCCGGCATCCGGGCAAAGGCCGAGAATTCATCGAGCATGCCGCCAATGTCGTCGACCTGGCGGATAATGGTGTCGACACAGTTTTCGAAGGTTTCGCGGTCGCTATCGATCTCGGCCAGGTATTTCCGTTTCAAGCGGTCAGCCGACAACTGGATCGGAGTCAGCGGGTTCTTGATTTCATGGGCAAGGCGCCGTGCCACATCGGCCCAGGTCGCCTGGCGTTGCGCCGACAACAGTTCGGTGATGTCGTCGAAGGTGACGACGAAGCCCCTGATCTCGGTGTTGTCGCCGTCGGCGGCAATGCGGACCAGCAAGGTCTGTGGCCGGCCATCACGGACCAGTTCGATCTGCGATTCGCTGAGACGGGCAGGTCTGTTGGCTGAGGTCTCCAAGAGCTCCGCCATCTCCGGCACCACCTCGCCGAGCGGGGTGCCGATGAGGCCATGAAGATCGGTGAACAGCAACGCCGATGCCGACCGGTTGGGAAAATTAATTTTGCCATCGTGGTCGAGTCCGATGACCCCGGCGGAAACGCCGGACAGCACCGTTTCCATGAAACGGCGGCGCACATCGAGCTGGCGGTTGGCCTCGACCAATTCCCCGCGCTGCTCGCCAAGCTGAATAATCATGCGGTTGAAGGCGCGGCAGAGGCTGCCGAGCTCATCATTCTCGGTCCCTTCGTCGACCCGGGCCGCAAGATCACCCGACCGCACCCGCTCGGCGGCGGTCACAAGGCCGCTGACCGGACGCACCAATTGGTTGGCCAGGTTGAGCCCGACCCACACTGCCGCCAGCAACATCAACAACGCCACCACCACGAACAAGAGAACGAACGTGATCTGCAGGCCCGAACGGCGCTTCTCCAGTTGCTCGTATTCGCGGACCGCCCCTTGGGTCCGGTCCATATGGCTTAGCACCGACCGTTCGATGACCCGGCCGACATAGAGGTAGGTGTCGATGAATTGATCGAGCCGCACCAGGGCCCTGATGCGGGCATCGTTATCGTCGAGAAGTATGACGACCTCGTTGTTGCTGGTCTTATCCAACAGCGACATCGGCAGGGGGTCGAATGCGAGGACGAAGCTCATCCGCGCCCGCGCCAGGATGCGTCCCGAGCCGTGAAAGACGATGGCTTCCGAAAGATCGCGCAGGGCGGCCTGGGCGCTGACCTGGCGGCTGAATTCCCGTGGGTTGCCCAGGATCCGAGGTCCGAGCCGGTTGAGATCGTTGGCCATGGCCAAGGCATCGCCGCGGATCATCTGTTTGTGTTCATTGACATAGGATTCGGCGACGACGAGGGATTCCTTGATCGCCGTCCGCACCCGGTCACTGAACCAGGATTCAATGCCGAAGTTGAAAAACAACACCGAGAATACGGCGACGATGATCGTCGGTGTCACCGCCACCAGGCTGAACATCACCACCAGGCGGATATGCAGCCGCGATCCCGCCGAGCCGCGGCGGCGCTCGACCCAGACCTGAACGATGCGCCGCGCCACCAAGGTGCCCAGCAGCAAAAGCAAGACAAGATCGAGATTGAGGAGGACCAGAATAACCGTCGGGTCGGGATCGAAAGGCGCCGATCCGGTGAACGCCGCGTAGGTGGCGATGCCCGAGACGATGGCCGAGACCGTCAGCGCGATGGCAAGCTTTTTTGCCAAGCCGACACGCCCGGCCCACAGCATCAACCGTCCGGTCCAGCCGGAAAGAGTCCCTGCCGTATCACTCAGCATCATGAAATCCGCTGCCCGGCCGCGCCGGGACATGAGTTGGGGTCAAATGCGCCGGGCCGGTGGTCATTTTACGCCGCGCACCACTTGAATGTCCAATTCACGCAACTTCTTGCGCAGGGTGTTGCGGTTGAGGCCAAGAAGCTTGGCCGCCCTGATCTGATTGCCGCGCATCGCCGCCAGTGACAAGGACAGCAACGGCCGCTCGATCTCGTGCAGAACGCGTTCATAGAGGCCAGGCGGCGGCAACCCGTCCTTGTGGGCGGAAAAATAATTCTTGAGATGGCGTTCAACAGCGCCGCCGAGGCTCTCCTTGTCGTCTGCGCCAAATGAAGGCGCCGCGGCAACATCGGTGAGTTCGGCCTCGATCACATCCAGGCCGATGACCTCCTGGGAATAGAGCGCCGCCAGGCGGCGGACCAGATTCTCCAGCTCCCGGACATTGCCGGGCCAGCGGTAGCTTTTGAGCCGTTCCATGGCGTCATCGTTGATCCGCTTTGCCGGCAATCCTTCGAGACTGGCCTGGGCGAGAAAATGCCCCACCAACTCGGGAATATCTTCGGAGCGTTCCCGCAAAGGCGGCAGCCGGATCGGCACCACATTGAGCCGATAGAACAAGTCCTCGCGGAACAGGGCCTGATGAATTAGCCGGCGCAGGTCGTGGTGGGTGGCGGCGATGATGCGGACATTGGTGCGGATCGGGGTGCGTCCGCCAACGGTGGTGTACTCCCCTTCCTGCAACACCCTGAGCAGCCGGGTCTGGGCCTCGATCGGCATATCGCCGATCTCGTCGAGGAACAGGGTCCCGCCTTCGGCCTGCTCGAAGCGGCCGAGTTGGCGATTGGTGGCGCCGGTGAACGAGCCGCGCTCGTGACCGAACAATTCGCTTTCGATCAGCTCACGGGGCACCGCCGCCATGTTGATGGCGACGAAGGGGCCCTTGCGCCGCTTGCCGAAATCGTGAAGCGCCCGGGCCGCCAACTCCTTGCCGGTTCCGGATTCACCGCTAATCATGACGGTGAGCTCGGTATTGATGAGGCGCGCCAGAGTCCGGTAAATCTCCTGCATGGCCGGCGACCGTCCGATCAGGGGCAGCTTCTCCTCGCCGTCTTTGACGGCATCGGGGCCGGTGTCATGGCCTGACGGCGTCGCCAGGGCGCGCTCGACCACATTGACCAGATCCTTGAGGTCGAAGGGTTTCGGTAAATATTCGAAAGCGCCGCGTTGCGCCGCCCTCACCGCGGTCAGCATGGTGTTCTGGGCGCTCATGGCGATGATTCTGAGTTCCGGCCGGTTCTTGCGGATGCGCGGTATGAGGTCGAGCCCGTTCTCATCCGGCAAGATCACGTCGGTTATCACCAAGTCTCCTTCGCCATCGGCGACCCAGCGCCACAGCGTCGCGGCATTTCCGGTGGTGCGGACGCGGAATCCCTCCCGCGCCAAGGCCTGACTTAGCACCGTGCGGATGGCCTGGTCGTCGTCGGCAATGAGAATGGTCGAGTCTTCCATCACTGTTCCTCCGCGCTTTCAAAAACCGGCAGGAACACACGAAACACCGTGCGCCGCGGTTGACTGTCGAATTCGATGACGCCGCCGAAATCACCGATAATCTTGGCGACGAGGGCAAGCCCCAAGCCGCTACCATTGACCTTGGTGGTCACGAAGGGATCGAACAGATGGGGCCTGAGATCTTCCGGGATGCCTTCGCCATTGTCCTGCACGCTGGCCACCAGGGGCAGCCGGGTACGGACATCACTGCCGGCAACGGCAAGGCGCACGCCATGCTGGAAGGCCGTGGACAGGACAATTTCACCGCCATTCTCGGGCGCCGCCTCGACGGCATTCTTGATCAGGTTGAGGAACACCTGGATCATTTGGTCACGGTTGCCGAGAACCGGGGGCAGCGAGGGATCGTAATTCTCGACGAAGCGGACATTGCGACCGAACCCGTTTTGGGCAAGACGCCGCACATGTTCGAGAACCTGATGGATGTTGACCGGCGTGCGTTCGATATTGGGATCGTCGGAGAAAATCTCCATGCGGTCGACCAAGGCGCAGATGCGGTCGGTCTCCTCGCAAATCAGATTGGTCAGATTGCGATCGTCGCTATTCAGGTTGCGCTCGAGAAGTTGGGCCGCGCCGCGAATTCCCGAAAGCGGATTCTTGACCTCGTGGGCCAGCATGGCGGCCATGGCGGTGACCGAACGGGCGGCGTTGCGATGCACCAGGGAGTTGTCGATCTTGTGGGCGATTGAACGTTCGGCGAAGGAAATCACCACGCCCCCGGGACGTTCGCTCAACGGCGCGACCTGGATGTTGAGGAAATGGGAGCCGATCTTCGGCGTCTGCAAGGTAATGCCATATTCGGAAACGCTGATGCCGTTCTCACGCACTTGGTCGACCAGGGACATGACCGGGCTGTCGGCCGGAATCACACTGTTAAGCTGCTGGGTGCGTAGCTGTTGGGCGCTGTTGTGGAAAAACTGCTCGGCGGCGGAATTGACGAAATCGATGACGCCTTCGGCGTCAACCACCAGGACCGGGTCGACCAGAGAATTGAGGATGGCCTCCGAACCCCGCCCATTGGTTGCGTCGGCGTCGAGGGCGGGTGCTGTCGCGTCGCTGGTCATGCCACCGCCCTAGCCTCGGCGCCGGCATCAGCGGCGATGAGGGGTTGGTAGAAGGCGCGGACCATGTCCCGCACCCTGCTAGCGTCCGCCAGCTTGAACACGGCGTTGCGGAACGCGGCCGAACCGGGAAGCCCGGCGCTATACCACCCCAGATGCTTGCGGGCCATGCGCAAGCCGCTGGCGGTACCGTAATGGCTCAGCATGTGGTCGAAATGGCAGATCAGGATATCGAGCTGGTCGGCAAGCGATGGGTCGGCAAGGCGCTCGCCGGTTCGGAGAAAATGGATGACCTGGCTGAGGAACCATGGCCGTCCGCAGGCGCCGCGGCCGATCATGACGCCATCGGCGCCGGACTGGTCCATCAGCTCCTTGGCATCAATGAGGCTGGTGACGTCGCCATTGCCGATCACCGGGATCGAAACCGCTTCCTTGACCTGGCGGATGGCCTTCCAGTCCGAGGCGCCCTTGTAGAACTGGCAGCGGGTGCGCCCGTGCACCGTGATCATTTTGATTCCGCAATTTTCGGCCATACGCGCAATTGTGGGCGCGTTGAGGCTATGGTCATCCCAACCCAAACGCATCTTCAGGGTCACCGGCAGATCCACAGCCTTGACCGTGGCCTCAAGGATGCGTCCCGCCAAGGCCTCGTCGCGCATCAGGGCCGAGCCCGCCTCCTTATTGACAATCTTCTTCACCGGACAGCCCATGTTGATGTCGATGATGGCGGCGCCACGGTCGGCGTTGAGTTTTGCCGCCTCGGCCACGACTTCAGGCTCACAGCCGGCCAGCTGCACCGCCATGGGGAATTCCTCGGCGCAGTTGTCGGACATCTTGAGGGAGCGTCGAGTCTCGCGGATCATGGCCTGGCTCGCGATCATCTCCGAGACCACGAGTCCGGCGCCCTGGTCCTTCACCAAACGGCGGAACGGCAGATCGCTCACCCCTGACATAGGGGCGAGGATCACGGGATCCTTCAGGCGGATGGAGCCGAGTTCAATGGACATAATTTGGGCAAATAGGCCAATTTGATTAATTGTTGGGCAATCTTAGCCCGTTGTTCCGATCTTTACAACGGAATTGGGGCTGGTGGCGCCCGCTCAATCAGCCCATCACCACGTCGGTGACGAGCTTGACCCCGGGATAGCCAATGGTCAGCAACAGATAGGCCAACAGCACGATGCGCGCCACGCGCCGGCCGCCGATCCCGAAGCGGTAATGGACAAGCAACAGCGCGGCGATGACGGCAAAGGCCGCCAAGGTGAACAGGGTCTTGTGGTTGAAGACCAACACCGCGCCCGACTGGAAATATTGATTGGCCATGCCGCTGAGGATGCCGGCGCCCAGCACCAGGAACGAGGCCCCAAGCAGGCCGACCTGGAGGGCCTCGCCATCGCTCACCGACGGCAACAGGTGGCTAAGGCCGGTGGGATGCTTGGCCTTCAAGGCCCGTTCCTGCAGCGCCACGGCAAGGCCGGCAATGGCCGCGACCGTGATCAAGGCGTAAGTCAGAACCGATACCCCGATATGGAAGCCGAGCCACACCCCGGGCGCCAGGGCCGCGAGCGGCCGTTCCGGGGCATGGGCCCAAATGGTGGCGAGGAATCCCAACAGCAACAGATAGGGCGCCAACAACACCATCAGGCGGAAACCGTGACGGGTCCAGGCCGCAACCACGGCGAAAACAAGGATGCTGGCGGCGATGGTGAGCCATAACGTCATCGACAATCCGGTACGCCAGCCCCCGGTCAGTTGAACGTAACTCCAGCTCAGGGGGCCCGCCGCCGCCACCGCGATGGCGGCCCAAAAGACGATGCCGCGTCCGTGGAAATGGCCACCGCGGACCACCGGCAAAAGGGCCACCGGCAACAAAGCCGCCAAGGCGGACAGGCTGTAAATCGATTCAAAGGCCATGGCCCGAACTATAACACCGATGGGCCGCCACCACATGGCCGTTTCCTCCGCTGGAACACATCCGCGAAGTTTGGATTGGCAATGGCGCGGTGGCCCGCTACCCTTAATCAGGCTTCACATAACCGTTGGCCAGGGCCATTTTCGCCTTAGAGGACAGTCAATGAGTGATTGCGCCGTTCTGATCGTCGCCGCCGGACGCGGGGCTCGGTTCGCGGACGAGGTTCCGAAACAATATCTGCCGCTGTCTGGTGTCGCGGTGCTGCGTCACAGTGTCGGCGCCTTTATCAGGCATCCGCGCTGTGGGCCGGTGCGGGTCGTCATCAATCCCGATGATCGCGACCTTTACGATGCCGCGGTGGCGGGGTTGGATGTGCTGGACCCGGTGAACGGCGGTGCCAGGCGCCAGGATTCGGTTCGCCTTGGCCTTGAAAGCCTGGAAGCCCTTACGCCGTCGAAGGTATTGATCCACGATGCCGCCCGCCCCCTGGTCGATGCCGCCACCGTCGATGGCGTGATCGATGCCCTGGCAGATTGCCCCGGCGCCATCGCCGCGGTGCCGGTCACCGACAGCCTCAAGCGCGGCGCCGATGGGCGCCTGGTGGAAGCGGTCGACCGCGCCGATGTGTGGCGGGCGCAGACGCCCCAAGGCTTCCATTATGACGCCATCCTTGCCGCCCACCGCGCCGCCGCCCTAAAACAGGGGCCGGAATTCACCGATGATGCCGCCATTGCCTCCGATGCCGGCCTCGAAGTCGCACTGGTGCCGGGAAACGAGGACAATCTCAAATTGACCACCGCCGAAGATATGAAACGCGCCCAAAGGTTGCTTGGCGCCCTGGCCGGTGACGTGCGCACCGGCGCCGGTTTCGACGTCCATCCGTTCGGCGGCAGCGGCGGCGAGCACCATGTCATGCTGTGCGGCGTGCGGCTCGATCACGACGCGCCCCTGGTCGGCCACTCCGACGCCGACGTCGGGCTCCACGCCCTGACCGATGCTTTGCTCGGCGCCTCGGCCGCTGGCGATCTTGGCAGCCATTTTCCGCCTTCCGATCCCCAGTGGCGCGGCGCATCGTCGGATATTTTCGTCCGCCATGCGGTGGAACTGATCCGCAGCCGCGGCGGCGCCATCGCCCATGTGGACATCACCCTGATCTGCGAAAGACCGAAGATCGCCCCCCACCGCGAAGCCATGCGTGCCCATGTGGCAGAACTGCTGGGGGTCTCAATCGGACAGGTTTCGATCAAGGCGACAACCACGGAAAAGCTGGGGTTCCTTGGCCGCGGTGAAGGCATCGCCGGCCAAGCGATGGCGACCGTAAGGTTCCCGCAATCCCCGTGAGCGCGGACCCCGAAGATGGTCTAGGCCCCCCAACTGCCAAGCCAAGCGGGCGGGCGCGGCTGGCATGGTGGCATCCGGCCTTTGTGCTTGGCACCTGGTTCGGGGTAGGCTTGCTGCCCTTGGCGCCGGGCACCTGGGGGTCGATCGCCGCATTGCCGGTGGTGTGGCTGGTGCATACATATCTCGGCAGTGCCGGGCTCTTGGCCGCGGCTATCGTGGTGTTCGCGCTGGCTTGGTGGGTGGCCAGTATTTACATCGCCACCACTGAGGGCCACGACCCGGGTGAATTCGTCCTCGACGAAGTGGCTGGCCAGATGCTCGCCCTCGCCCTCGCCCTTGCCGTGATGCCGGCCAATGTGGTGATCTATGCCGCTGGTTTCGGGTTGTTCCGCTTGATGGACATTGCCAAGCCCTGGCCCGTCAATTGGGCCGACCGTCGTGTTGGAGGCGGCCTCGGCGTAGTCTTGGACGATATCTTCGCCGGAGTTTATGCCGGCGCTATCCTGTTGGTAATTTTCTCTTTCTTTTAAATGGATAAGCGGTGTTTCCTAAGGAACTAATTGATCAAACCAAGGCCCTGGTCGAGACCTGCCGGGATGCCGGGCTGATGATCGGAACCGCGGAATCCTGCACCGGCGGTTTGCTGGCGGCGTGCCTGACCGAAATCCCCGGCGCCTCCCAAGTGTTCGAGCGTGGTTTCGTCACCTACACCAACACCGCCAAGGTGGATATGCTCGGCATTCCCGAAGCCTTGATACGCGATCACGGCGCCGTCAGCGAAGAGATCGCCCGGGCCATGGCCGAAGGCGTGCTTTCCCGTGTCAACGCGGACCTTAGCGCCTCCATCACCGGCATCGCCGGTCCCGGCGGCGCGACGCCGGCCAAGCCTGTCGGCCTTGTCCATATGGCCTCAATCCGGCGCGGCGGCGAAATGCTCCAAGAGCGCCATGTGTTCTCGGGAAGCCGCAACGAAGTGCGCCTGGCCGCGGTGACGGCGGCCATCGCTATCCTGACGCGCCAAGTGGCCTAGGCCATATGGCCTAAGACGCCAAATCCGGTGATGAAGCACCGTCGTCGCAGGGGCCATAGATCACTCCGGCGCGGGTCTCGAACGCCGTCACCATGTGCCGCACCACTTCATTGAACAATGTGCCGATGAGGCGCTCCAGAAGCCGGGAGTGGAATTCGAATTCCAAATGGAAATTGATCTCCGCGCCACCGTCCGCCGGCAGGAACACCCAGTGGTTCCGCAAATGACGCAAGGGCCCGTTGATATAGACCACATCTATGCACCCGGTGCCTGGCGGTAGCGCCTCCCCTCCGAGTTCCACCGCGCCGTCGTCCGGAGGCGTCAGGGTCACCTCCGAGGTAAAGCTCTCGCGGAACATCTTGAACCCGATCTTCAATTGCCATTGAAGGACGTTGCCATTGCGGTCCAAAAGCCGCGCGGCTAGGCACCAGGGCAGGAACTCCGGGTACTTCTCGACATCGGCGACAAGATCGAAAAGCTGGCGGGCGCTGTAGGGAAGGACGCGTTTCTCGGCGTGGACTGGCATCGGCTTATCGGGGTGCTCCCAGCTTGGCATCGCGGGCACGGCGGAGCTGCGCGAAATCCTCGCCCGCATGATAGGACGACCGCGTCAAGGGCGAGGCCGAAACCATGGCAAACCCCTTCCCCATCGCCGCGGTTTCGTAAGCGGTGAATTCCTCGGGGGTGACATAGCGCTCAACCGCAATGTGGCGGGTGGTCGGGCGCAGATACTGGCCGATGGTGAGGAAATCAACATCCGCACTACAC